>DASSJW010000749.1:0-7612 GCA_035690995.1 Xanthobacteraceae bacterium | reverse complement strand
AACGTCAAGGTGCAGATCTGCTATATCCGGGATGCCGCCAACCGGCTCACGCAGATGGTCGACGATCTCGTGGCCGATGCCATGGCGGACGCGCTCGACATCACGATCCGGCGCGAGCCGGTCGACATCTCGCTCCTTGTTCAGGAGGTCGCGGAGGCGAACCGGCCGCTGGCGGCGCGCAAGGAGCAGAAGACGACCGTGGTCGCACCGCCCAATCTTGCCGCCATGTGCGATGCCGACCGCATCCGTGAGGCCATCGACAATCTCGTGAGCAACGCCGTCAAATACAGCCCGATCGGCGGCGCGATCGACCTCTTGGTGACGCGGCAGGACGACGGTATAGTCGTCGAAGTCAGGGATCAGGGCGCTGGTCTTTCGCCGGAAGACATCTCTCGACTGTTCGGCCGCTTCCAACGGCTATCGGCGAAACCGACCGCGGGCGAAACCTCGACCGGCCTCGGGCTGTCGATCGTCAAGCGCATTGTCGATCTGCACGGCGGCCGCATCGCGGTGGAGAGCGCCGGTCCCGGAAAGGGCGCGACCTTCAAGATGACCTTGCCGGTGACATGAGCCAGGTTCAGCACATCGTCGTCGTCGATGACGAGCAGCCGGCGCGCGAGATGGTCGGCGACTATCTGCGCATGCACGGCTTCAGCGTCAGCCTGTGCGACGGCGGCGCGGGCCTGCGCAAGATCATCGCCCAGCAGGTGCCTGATCTCATCGTCCTCGACCTCAACATGCCGGAGGAAGACGGCCTCTCGATCATTCGGGATCTCAAGCAGCGCACCAGCGTGCCGATCATCATGCTCACCGCCACCGCGAGCGCGATCGACCGGGTCGTGGGTCTCGAGCTCGGCGCCGACGACTACCTCGCCAAGCCGTGCGAACTGCGCGAACTCCTCGCGCGGATTCGCTCGGTCCTGCGCCGGAGCAGCGCCGGTCAGCAGCCGGCGCCCCAGCCGGCGGTCCGCCCGGCGCCGGCGCCCGAACGCGCGCAGGTGCGCTTCGGAACCAAGTGGCTCGATCACGAAAGCCAGGCGCTGCGCGACGACCAGGGCAATGAACACCCCCTGACGGCGTCGGAATACGGCCTGCTCAAGGTCTTCGCCGCCAACCCCAAGCGGGTGCTGTCCCGCGACCGCCTGCTGGAACTGGCCAATGCCCGCGATTCCGAGGCGTTCGACCGGGCCATCGACCTGCGGATCATGCGCATCCGGCGGAAGATCGAGCCGGACCCCGCCCACCCCTCCGTCATCCGCACCGTGCGGGGGGGCGGCTACTTATTCTCTCCCGGCGGCGACACGTCCGCCGTCGATTAATTTCGTGAATGCCCCATAACGAAACAATTGTGGTATTTTTTACCTTTTGTTTCATCCGGTCACTGGTGACGAAACAATTCCGGCTACTGACGAAACCATTTTTCCCGGACGACGTAACATCGAAGCAACAGGCGCCTGTTAGTTAGCTTGATTAAGGGCTGACTAAAGGGGATCGTCATGCAAAACCAATATGTGCTGCGCGATGTCGCGTCGCCGCATTTCCGGCCGGCTGTCCAGGAGACATCCGACGAGGCTTTGATTGGCCTCATCGCCGACGGCGACAAGCGCGCTATGCAGGTGCTCTACGCTCGCCACAATGTGCGGGTGTACCGCTTCATCGTTCGCCTGACCGGCAACCAGTCGCTGGCCGAGGACCTCGTGAGCGAGGTGTTCCTCGACGTGTGGCGGCAGGCCGAAGGCTTCGAATCCAAGTCGCAGGTCTCGACCTGGCTGCTCGCGATCGCCCGCTACAAGGCGCTGTCCGCACTGCGCCGCCTGACCGACGAGCACCTGGACGACAACATGGCGGCGACCATCGAGGACACCGCCGACAATCCCGAGACCGTGGCGCACACCAAGGACCGCAACACCATCGTCCAGAAGTGTCTGACCCAGCTTTCGCCGGCGCACCGCGAAGTCATCGACCTCGTCTACTATCATGAGAAGTCGGTCGACGAAGTCGCGCAGATCGTTGGCGTGCCGCCCGCGACCGTGAAGACCCGCATGTTCTACGCCCGGAACAAGATGGCGGATCTGCTCAAGCAGTCTGGAGTGAGTGCTCTCTAAACCGTCCGTTCCCCTCGGACGATCTGCCCTTCAGTCTCAATGTCCATGATAAGGCCCGACGGGCTGGTACCCAGTACCAGCCCGTCGATAATTTCAGGGCCCGGAATCCGAATATCCGCCGCGACGCAGGCGCGCTCAATCCGTTGAGCGTGCCGGGCCGGCTCAGTACCTGCGCCGAAAAGCGCCCCGGAACAGGCTGAGCAGCACCGCCGCCGCCAGCAGCGCGCCCGCCAGCGGGATGAAGACCACGAACGCCCCCAGCAACAGCAGAAAAACCAGGGCGAGCACCAGCGCGACCACGAGCGCCACCATGGCGAATCCAAACGGCCCGACCTGCGCGACATAGATTCGCTGGGTGTCGCGGCCGTCGAAGGAGCCGCCCCGCTGCGGACGCGGTCCCGCCCGCCCCGGCGGGATGATCTCCGGTTCGACCCGAGGGCGGTTGGCGTCTGGTACGGGTCGCTCCATCACCGTCTCCCGGTTAGGGTCTGCGTGGAAAGCTATGTGGGGACGGCGGCAGGCTGCCACAACGGGAGAGTTCTAGCGAGCTTCGAGGTCATGACCGATGCTTTGCGCGAAAAACTTGTCGATGCAGGCCGCGTCCTGGTGAGCGAGGACCAGGGCGATTATGTCGCAGGCCACGTGACCCTGCGGCTGTCGCGCGGCGACGGACGTTTTCTGATGAAACCCGCCGGAATCGGCCTCGAGGAGATGACGCCTGAGGGCATCACCACGGTCGATCGCGAGGGCGGCGCTGGAAGTGCCGACACTGCCATGAACGGTGACAGTCCGTCGCGCGTAGGTCGCGAGCGGACGCCAGCCCGGCGCCCCTCATTTTGCGGGTTCGTCCGGCCATAGCCCGCGCGCGTAGGAGATCAGCGCGGCGCTGACGGCGTCCGGCTGCTCCGCGATTACCGCGTGACTCGCGCGCGCGATCACGACAACGGTCACGCGCTCCGCGAACCGTTCCTTGTAGGCCCTGGCGTCCTCCACATGCGCCAGCGGATCGTGATCGGGCTGCAGGTAGAGAATCGGCGCGCTGCCGGCCGCGAAGTCGTCCTCCCGCGAGGTTCGATCGCCGGCAATTCGTTGCGCCTGCAATACCTCGGGATGCCAACCCCCGAGCCAGCCGCGCGGATCGTTGCCTGGCGCAAAGAAGGCAAATTGCAGCGCCTCGATCCGCTCCCGTTCCGACAGCGACGGATCGGCGCTGGCGCGGATCGCGGCACGGACCTGCGGCGGGCTCGGGGCCTTGCCGATATTGGCCGCGACGAGCGCGACCGCGCGCACCAGATCGGGGCGATCGGTCGCCAGCATGCGCGCCACCCGGTTGCCGAAGGCGTGACCGACGACGAAAGCAGGTCCGTTGGCTTCGTGCGCGATGACGGCGGCCACGTCCCCCGCGTAGTCGTGCAGATCAATTCCCGTAAGCGGGCCCCGACTCTGTCCGATGCCGCGCGGTTGCGGCCGCAGCACGCGGTAACCCGCGCCCGCCAGCCGTTCCGCGATCGGCTCGAAGTCCGCCGCGCCGCGGCCGAGCGACGGGAGCAGAACGATGACGCGGCCTTGGCCGTCGCCTTGCGCCAGGACTTCGATGCAGACGCCGCCGTTCGCAATAACGCTGCGGGTCGGCGCTCGCGGCGATGTTCGCATATGTCCCCTCCTCCCCTACCGGTGCGCTGATTACACCGGACCCCGCGCGCGGCCAATGCCGGCTTCGCCCGCGCATCTGCGGCATGCGCCGAAACGCCGTAGGCAACACGGCGCGCAATGCGCTATGCTTCACAATGGCCTGGGAGGTGTTTTCAAGTCCTTCTAACGCACGCGACCCGGCATCATCGACGAACCAACAACAACAACATTCGCGTCGCAGACAACTCGCAAGAGGAAGCTCATGGCAAAGCTCAATATCAACGGCAATATCCGCGACGTGGAGGTAGAGGCAGACACCCCGCTCTTGTGGGTCATCCGCGAGCAGGTCGGCCTCACCGGCACGAAGTACGGCTGCGGCGTGGCGCAATGCGGCGCCTGCTCCGTGCACATCAACGACCAGGTGCAGCGCTCGTGCTCCATTCGCGTCGGCGACGTGAGCGCGAGCGACCGCATCGTCACCATCGAAGGCCTCTCTCCCAACAGCTCGCATCCCGTTCAGAAGGCGTGGGCGGCGGTCGACGTGCCCCAGTGCGGGTATTGCCAGTCCGGACAGATCATGGCGGCCGCGGCCCTGCTCAAGCGGGTGCCCAAGCCGACAGACCAGGACATCGACGAGGCGATGACCAACATCTGTCGCTGCGGCACCTATCAGCGCGTACGCACCGCCGTGCATATGGCGGCCAACGATACGTCCAGAACCTGAGGAGGTCTGCCGTGAACAAGATCATCCGCGGCAAGGCCGCGACCCTTTCACGCCGCAAGTTCGTCATCGGTTCGGCCGCCGCAGGCGGGGGACTCGCACTGGGATTCAACCTGCCGTCCGGCTTCGGCGCGGCGATGGCGCAGGGTGCCGCCAGCAACGGCAGCGAAGTCAATGTGTGGGTCGCCATCAAGCCCGACGACACCTGCGTGATCCGCATCGCACGCTCGGAGATGGGTCAGGGCACGCTCACCGGCCTCGCGCAGCTCGTCGCCGAGGAGCTCGAATGCGATTGGAGCAAGGTGACGACCGAACAGATCACGCCCGGCACCAATCTGGCGCGCAAGCGCGCCTGGGGCGAGATGGGCACCGGCGGCAGCCGCGGCATCCGCACGTCGCAGGACTATGTCCGCCGCGGCGGCGCTGCCGCGCGCATCATGCTGCTGCAGGCCGCGGCCGATGAATGGAAGGTGCCGGTGGCCGAGCTCAAGGTCGCCAACGGCGTCATCACTCATCCCGCATCCCAACGTTCGGTGAGCTACGGCAAGGTCGCCGCGGCGGCTGCCAAGATCGAGCCGCCGGATCCCAAGAGCATAAAGCTCAAGGATCCGAAGGATTGGACGATCGCGGGCAAGCCGCTGAAGCGGCTCGATACCGCGGACAAGCTCAATGGCAGCAAGGTCTACGCCATCGACGTCCAGCTGCCGGGCATGCTGTGCGCCGCCATCAAGGATTGCCCGGTCTTCGGCGGCAAGCTGAAGAGCTACGACGAGGCGAAGATCGCCGGCATGCCGGGCGTGCGCAAGGTGGTGAAGGTGAAGGACACCGGCGTCGCGGTCGTCGCCGACACCTGGTGGCGGGCGAAACGGGCGCTCGATGCCCTGCCGATCGTCTGGGACGAGGGCGCCGGCGCCACGCAATCGAGCGCGACCATCGCCGAGCACCTCAAGGAGGGGCTGACCGCGACTGTCACCAACGGCTCGCGGCACAACGGCGACGCGCCCAAGGCCATCGAGGGCGCGGCCAAGAAGGTCGAAGCGGTCTACAGCACGCCGTTCCTCGCCCATGCCTGCATGGAGCCGATGAACGCCACGGTGAAGCTCTCGGCCGACAAGGCCGAGGCTTGGGTGCCGAGCCAGAACGTGGAAGCCTCGCTTGCTGCGCTGTCAGAAGTCTCTGGAGTGCCGCTCGCCAAATGCGATGTTCACCGGATCGACCTCGGCGGCGGATTCGGCAGACGCGGCGGCACCCAGGACTTCGTCCGCCAGGCCGTGGCCATCGCCAAGGAATTCCCGGACGTCCCGATCAAGCTGATCTGGAGCCGCGAGGAGGACCAGGCGCACGACTTCTACCGCCCGATCTCGCAATGCCGGCTCTCGGCCGGTCTCGACGCCGACGGCAAGCTCACCGGGCTCCACGTGCGGGTCTCCGGGCAGTCGATCAACGCCACCTTGAATCAGGCCGCGATCGTCAACGGCAGGGACATGCGCCAGCTGCAGGGGTTCTATGAGGAGCCGGGCGACTCCCAGCTCGGTTACAGCGTGCCGAACCTGCTGATCGAATACGCCATGCGCAACACGCATGTGCCGGTCGGCCCCTGGCGCGGCGTCAACACCAATCAGAACGGCATTTACATGGAATGCTTCATCGATGAGGTGGCGCGGGCGGCCGGCAAGGACCCGCTCGAGTTCCGCCGCACGCTCATGAGTCAGCATCCCAAGCATCTTGCCGTACTCAACGCTGCCGCCGAGAAGGGCGACTGGGGCAAGCCGCTTCCTCCCGGCGTTCATCGCGGCATCGCGCAGTTCATGGGCTACGGCAGCTACTCCGCGGCCGTCGCCGAGGTTTCGGTGAGCGATCAAGGCAAGCTCAAGGTTCACCGCATGGTGCTGGCCCTCAATTGCGGCCATGCCGTCAATCCGGGCCAGATCGCCGCACAGGTCGAAGGCTCGGTGGCCTATGGTCTGACCGCCACGCTTTATGGCGAGTGCAAGGTCAAGGACGGGCGCATGGTGGACTTGAACTTCGACACCTACGAGATCATGCGCTTGGCCGAAATGCCGAAAGTGGAAACGGTCATCGTACCGACCCATGATTTCTGGGGCGGTGTCGGCGAGCCGACGATCTGCGTGGTGGCTCCTGCCGTGCTCAACGCCATCCATGCCGCGACCGGCAAGCCGGTGCGCAGCCTGCCGCTGAAGAACGTCAGGCTGGTCTAGACCGCCCGTGAAGGCTGCAGTCAAGCATCACCCCCGGAGTGATCCGGGGGTGTATCTTTTTCCGCTGCGAGATAGACTTGCCGTACCCGCACAATTTGGTCAGCACGGCTCGTGAGGCTGTTGCGCTTATTGGCTGCGTCCACCCGGATCTCCCTCATGCCCACGACGCTGTTCGACAAGATCTGGGACGCGCATCTGGTGGCGCGGCGCGCCGACGGCCGCGATCTCGTCTATATCGACCGGCACGTGCTGCACGAACTGCATGCGCCCCACGCGTTCGAACAGTTGGTGAAGCAAAACCGCCCGGTGCGGCGGCCGGACCTCACCTTCTCCATGCAGGACCACACCGTCGCCACCAAGCCCGGCCGCGACGACGGCACTAACCCATCGGGCACGGCATTTCTCAAGGCGATGCGCGAGGGCAGCCGGCGCAACGGCATCAGGCTGTTCGACATCGACGACCCGGAGCAAGGCATCTCGCACGTCGTTGCGCCGGAGCTGGGGATGGTGCTGCCGGGCGCGACCCATGCCGTCCCCGACAGCCATGCCAGCACCGTCGGCGGACTCGGCGCGCTCGCCTTCGGCTGCGGCACCACCGAGCTCGCGCACATCCTGGCGACGCAGGTGATGGCGCTGCGGCGTCCGAAGCGGATGTTGATACGGTTCGAAGGCCGGCTCGGGCCGTACGTCACCGCCAAGGACGTGGCGCTGCGCATCATCGCCGAGCTCGGCGTTGCCGGCGCGCGCGGTCACGTGGTGGGATATGCCGGTGATGCGGTGCGCGCGATGCCGATCGAAAGCCGCATGACGCTGTGCAATCTCAACATCGAGATGGGCGGCCGCTCGGGCTTCGTGGCGCCGGACGACAGCACGTTGTCCTGGATTGCCGGACGTCCCTTTGCCCCTCAGGGGCCGATGTGGGAGCGCGCGCTCGC
>DASSJW010000748.1:0-2665 GCA_035690995.1 Xanthobacteraceae bacterium | reverse complement strand
CGACGACCTCGGTCGCGATCAGATCATGTCGATGAAGACCACGTTCACGCCCGGGCACTATCGCCGCCGCGTCGCCGGCGTGCTGGCGCGGCGGCTGGTGACGAGGCTGTTCGAGGGGTAACGGCGCCATGCGCGGCCGCCCGCGGGGGTTCCCCGTCCCATAGCCCGACACAACTCAAGTCAATGAGAACCGCCTGAGACACGGCCCTCGCAGAAATGTTGCGGCCAGAAGCCCCTTCGCTCTCACTCCGCCCACGACTCCCGCGCGCTCACCCGCCCGGTGCGGCTGGCTTCTCGACCGCGCCTCCGCCTTCGGCCCAGTCCTTGAAGGCGCCGAGATTGTAGACCCGCTCGTAGCCCATGTCCTTGAGCACCTTGCCGCTCAAGGCCGAGCGCCCACCAGAGGCGCAATAGAGGATGACGGTTTTGTCTTTGGCGAAGTTCTTGTCGTGATAGGGCGATTCGGGGTCGGCGCGGAATTCCAGCATGCCGCGCGAGACGTGGACGGCGCCGGCCGCCTTGCCGCTCTTCTCCACTTCCGGTGCGTCGCGCACGTCCACCAGCAGCGTGTTGCCCTTGGCGATCATCTCGCGCGCCTGCGCCGGCGTGATCCGCGGCACTGCGGCGTTGGCCGCCTCCATCATCTGCTTGAGGCTTGTGGCCATGGCGTCCTCCTCTCCGCTGGTGTTCATGACCGTCGGCTGCGGATGAGCTCCGGAGCCTCGGGGCCGCGCGAAGATATCACGGCTCTCTCGGCACGGCAGGGGGACGGTGAAAGCGCCGCGCATGGAAACGACGATTGGATAGGTATCGTAATAAAGAAAGAAGTGACGCGGCGCTTGGCATGGCGAAACCATCCCGCCGACAACACGGCGCGAGGACGCCCTCACATCGTCGGATTGGCGTAGCGGCCGCCGAGCGCGAGCAGCCCATAGGCGGCGCCGGCGATGTCGAAGTTGAAGGAGAAGTGCTGGTTGATGGCGAGCACGTCGCGCAGGTGCCGCTGCAGCGGATCCCGGGTGTAGAGGCCCTGCGCCCCGTAGCACGACCACAGCGTCTCCACGGCCTCGCGTGACTGGTTCACGGCGAAAGCCGAATGCGCCCGGAACCGCAATTTCGTCTCGAGGTCCGGCGCTTCATTGCGCTGTGCGGCGGCCTGAAACGCGATCGCCGACTGGCGCAGGAGGTCGCGTGCCGAATCGATCAGGCAGCGTGCACGTGCCACCTTGATCTGCACCGCCTGAAAGTCGGCGACCCGTGCGCCGGTATAGGTGCCCGCCCGCGCGGCCATCCTCTCGATGAAAAGCTCGTAGGCGCCCTCGGCCGCGCCGAGCGCGGCCGGGGCGAGCGGGTGGCTGGAGGCAGCCACGATCGGGACGCGGTAGAGGGCGCCCGGGTTGAGTGCCGCGCCCGGATGCTCGGACCCGCCACGGCAGCGCAGGAGCGGCAGGGCCCGGCGCTCCGGCACGAACAGCTCCGACACCGCGACGTCCTTGCTGCCGGTCGCGGCCATGCCCATGGCGTACCAAGTGTCGATGATCTCGTAGTCGGACTTGGGCACCAGGCACAGCCGCCAATCGATCGGCGTCTTGCCGTCGTCGCCGTAGATGGAGACGGCGAGCATGTTCCAATCGGAATTGTCCACCGCCGAGGAGAACGGCCAGCGGCCATTGATGACGAAGCCGCCGTCCGCCTTCCGCCCGCGCCCCGCGGCGAGCGCGATGGACGAGGCGATCAGCGCGTCCGGGTTCGCGTCCCAGACTTCATGCTGGGTCGCGGGGTCGTAGTAGCCCAGGATCCAATGATGGCAGCCGAGATTGCCCACGTTCCACGCCGTGGACGGGCAGCCGCGCGCGAGCTCTGCGGGAATGTCCACCACCGCGACGAAGTCGAGCTCCATTCCCCCGAAGGATTTCGGCTGGTGAAAACGCAACAGCCCGCTCTCGTGCAGGAGCTGCTCGTTCTCGCGGATGAGCACCCGGGCGTCCTCGGACCGCGCGGCGCGCTCACGCAGGATCGGCACCATCTGCCGCGCGCGCTCCATCGCCTCGTCATAGCCGACGGCGGAGAAATCGCGACGCTTGGTCTGCGGCAGCGTGCCCTTGAAATTGCTGCGATCGCTGGGACCAGCCATGACCATTTGCCTCAGACCATCTTGCACTTCCGACCGGACCTGCGGCGCGTGGCCTTCCCGTGCAAGGCGTTTCGCCTGCGTATACGACACCGGACGCAGTCGAGCATATCGCTATACCTTTCGCAGGTATGCGCCAGAAAACGTGCGTGCTGGAGCAGACGGCAAAGCGTCCCCGGCGTCGCATCTTGGCGGTGGTGCTCCCCCGCTTGCCAGGGGCCGTGCACGGCGGCATGTAGACCGCGGCAGTGCCTCGAACCCGGAGCCCGCGCATGACCGCCTTTGCCCTCGCCCTGCATATCCTCGGCGCCGTTGTCTGGGTCGGCGGGATGTTCGCGATCTACGTCTGCCTGCGCCCGGCGCTCGGTACGCTCGAGCCGCCGCAACGCCTGCGGCTGATGCGCGTTACCTTCCAGAACTTCTTTCCCTGGGTCTGGGTCGCGATCTTGTTCCTGCTCGCCAGCGGCTACTGGATGGTGTTCAAGACCTTCGGCGGCTTTGCCGCGGTCGGCGTGCATGTCCATCTCATGCAGG
>DASSJW010000747.1:0-3287 GCA_035690995.1 Xanthobacteraceae bacterium | reverse complement strand
TGTAGATCTGCATGCCGGCGCCGATGCCGGCGCAGAACCCGGCACTGCCCTCCGCGTAGCAGGCGTTCGCACCGACCATATCGCCGCCCGGAAGGTTCAACTTGCCCCCGACCGCCACCGCCCATCCCAGCTTGTCGGCGGGATGGCCGTTGGCAACGTTGTTGGCCGCGCCGTAGTAGGCGCCGCTGGCATCGTGAAGTGCGCCGCTGATGCCGGCAAAGCCCCAGTCCTGATCGACGCGCAGGTTGGCGATGACGTCGGGCACGCGGAAGCCGTTGAGCGTTGCCGCCTGATCGGCGAAGGCGGTATCGCCGGTCACCGCGGCATTGACGCCGAAAGCCGCTGCGCTTGCGTCCACGGTCGCGGCCCGAATGTGACCCCTCGGGTCTTCGAGCGACAGCGTGCCGGAGAAGCCGTTGCCGAGCCGGGCGGTGTAGGCCCATACGGCAAGGCCGGTCGCAGCGGTGTCACCCGAGACCGTCACGGTGTGGTAGCTGTAGGCGCCATCGTAGGTGAAGAGATCGAAGAGCGACTGCGACCGGCCCACGGTGAACCCGGCGAACTGCATGAACGCCCGATTCCAAAATCCGACTCCGGCCTGGCTATCGGCCGGGGTGGTGACCTGCATGCCGAACCGGAGGTAGGTGCGCAGCGTGCCGTATTCGGTCTCCTGGCGCACGTCCCACGACAGCGCGGCGCGGGTACGATGGTTGATGTCGTTGGTGACATCGCGGGCGAAGCGGGCTTGCGCCGCTTCGGGGCTGCCCGAGCCGACCGCGGTTCCGCCGGCGCCGGAATTGTATTCAACCTGGATACGCAGATACCCGCCCAGCTTGATGCAGGTGTCGGTGCCGGGAATGTAGTAGAAGCCGTCGCCGTGCAGGCTGCAGATTTTGACATACTGCACGCGCGGGGCCGTCCCAGGCATGTCGGCGGCCTGCGCCCCAGCGGCCGCAACGAGTCCCGTTACGCTACCGAGAAGAAGACCTTTGAGCATCTTCTCACCAGCTTCGTATGCGTCGTCCCCTCGGACCCAGAACCGGCTTCCTCGATTTGCGACGCAACCGGCGATCATGCCGGCAACCCAACTCCGAGCAACACTTCTCTTGCGTGTCGCAAGGATGTCAGCGTCTGCGCGGCGGACGGCCTCTGCCCGGCGCCACGTCGATGCGAGCTGTCATTTCCCCCATCTCGGAAAGACGATTTCCACCTTGCGGGTGCGCGGATCGACGATGGCAACCAGCTCTTCCACGACAATGTAGCGCAAGCCGCGAAGTTGCGGCGCCACGTCCTCGGCCTCGGATGGAAGTGAATTGAGTTGGATGTCCGGTGGCACGACGCCGTCAACGGCGACCGGGAACGAAGGGCCGCCGAGAGGAGGCGTTCGCGCCGTGATCATCTCCGATATCCTGGTTTTCTGATCGAGCGTCAGCAGCGCGCTCCTGGACGCGGCCGAGTCGGACGCCGTTTGCGCTCCGGCTGCGGACGCAGCAAACCCGGCCGCGGCGATGAGAGCTGGGATTCTGCGCATGCAATTCTCCAATCGCTCAGGTTTGCAGCGTGCGGATGCATCCCGACGTCATTGGGTATCCTGTCCGGCCCGAACCGCCCCGTGATCCTCCGCGCGCGCCACGCCGGCGTCCCACTCCAGGGGCAAACGCGCGAAGCCATCGCCGGATCATTATACACGGGAAATTGAAATGATACATGTGTTGCATCAATTATTTCGCTTTGATACAGTGTCGATCCCATGAATGCCGGAGCCCATGCGACGCTGGCCTATAGCTGGCTTCTGCTCATCCATCAGCTTCCGGCGAAGCCTGCCTATCTCCGCGTCAAGATCTGGCGGCGGCTGCAGGATCTCGGCGCAGTCGCGGTCAAGAATGCGGTGCACGCGCTGCCGATGAACGAGGAGACGCAGGAGGATTTCGAGTGGCTGCTGCGTGAGATCGTCGAAGGCGGCGGTGAAGCGGTTGTCTGCGAGGCACGCCTGATCGACGGGCTCTCGGACCAGGAGATCAGGGCGCTTTTCGACCAGGCTCGCGACGCCGACTACGAAGCAGTGGCCAAGGACGCACGCGCCTTGGCCAAGTCGCTACGCCCCAATGCAAAGCCCGAGGCCATCGCCGAGCACCGCACCCAGGTCGCTCGCTTGCGCAAGCGCCTCGCCCAGGTGGTTTCCATCGATTTCTTCGGCGCCATCGGTCGCGAGAAGGCGGAGAGCTTGCTCAGGGGGCTGGAGACAAGATTAAGCGAGGGCGAGGTCGTGAAGAACAAAGCGAGCATCGATTCCGCGGAAAGTGCAGTTGGCGCGCTGCGCGACCGGACCTGGGTCACACGCCAAGGCGTCTATGTGGATCGCATCGCCAGCGCCTGGCTGATCCGCCGCTTTATCGATCCGCAAGCTAAATTCAAATTCGTATCCGGCAAGGGGTATCGCCCGCATCCTGGCGAATTGCGCTTCGACATGTTCGAGGCCGAGTTCACGCACGAGGGCGACAAGTGCACGTTCGAAGTGCTGCTCGAGCGCGGCGCACTGAAAGATCCCGCGCTTCGCGCCATCGCGGAAATCATCCACGACATCGACCTGAAGGACGACAAGTTCGGCCGCACCGAGGTCGCGGGCATCAGAACGCTGGTCGAAGGCATCAGCGTTGCGACCGAGGACGACTCGGAGCGGATTGCGCGCGGCACCGAGGTCTTCAACAGCCTCTACGACTATTTCAAGAAGAAGCGCCGATAGGAGCAAGCCCATAACCGCGGGCAGGAAGCGCCGCGGTACAGACGGACATTTGTCGACCGAGCCAATCGAGGTGAATTGTCATGCAGCAAATTCTTCCGTCGATCTCGCCGAACGACCTTCATGCCCGGCTCGGCACTGCTTCAGCGCCGGTCGTCATTGACGTCCGGCGTCCGGCCGACTTCGCGAAGGCCGGGGAACTCATCGTGTCCGCGTTCCATCGCTCCCCGGACGAGGTCGAGCGCTGGGGCAAGGAGTTGCCAAGCGGGCGCCCGGTGGTCGTGCACTGCGTGCATGGGCGCGAGGTCAGCCAGCGCGTGGCCGCTGCCCTGCGTTCCCAAGGTTTCGATGCCGTGTACCTGCAGGATGGTATCGACGGCTGGATTGCAAGAGGCCTTCCAACCTACCGGACGATCGGCGCGACGCCCGGCAAGTGGGTGACGCGAGAGCACCCGAAGATCGACCGCATCGCCTGTCCGTGGCTGATCCGGCGCTTCATCGATCCGCAGGCCGAGTTCATTTATGTCCCGACCAAGGACGTGCTCAA
>DASSJW010000746.1:0-8942 GCA_035690995.1 Xanthobacteraceae bacterium | reverse complement strand
TTCCGACCCCGCGTTGCACCGCGACCTCGGTGCCCATGCCGTTGGCCCAGAACCCGTCGATCTTGCGCTCTTCCAGCGCCTTCGCGGCGGTGACGCCGAAATTCACGCCGGCCCCTTGGGCGCCCGGCACCGGCGCGATCTTGACGCCATCGCGTGCCAGGTCGATGCCGGCTTCGATCAGGAGGCGGCGAAGCCCCATCTCGACCCATGGCGCCGCGCCGATGCTGCGCCCTTTCACGACCTCAAGGTCGCCGCGCTTGGCGCCGAGGTCCTTATGCATGACCAGGAACCAATACATGCCTTGCCCCTGCGCGCACAGGAGCTTGGCCCCGTGCCACTGCTGAAACGCTGCCAGCGCGGAATGCGCCGAGCCGCCGACGAAATCGACCGTGCCGTCACGCAGCGCCGCATAGGACTTGTCGACGGGAAAGATTAGCTCGAGCGAGACATCGAGTCCTTCCTGGGCGAAGCAGCCAAGCTCGATCGCGGCGATCGCGGGAAAATAGGAATTCGAGATCATGTCGGGCACGGCAAGCTTCATCTCAGCAACTCCATTTTGGCGACGTCATTGCCGGGCCTGACCGGCGCATCCATGGTCGGGCGAAAAGCTCTTTCCCAGCTGAATGGATTGCCGGGCCGGGCCGGCAATGACGCGTGGTACGAATGGTCGCTATCATTTTCCCGCCAGTTCCAGCGCCTGGGCGCGCGGGCCGTCGTCGGTCAGCTTGGCGAGGTCGAGCGGCTTGCTGAGATTGCCGGTCTTGGTCAGCAGCTCGCGCATCCAGGCGAGCTTGTCCATGGGGATCGGCATATCAGGCGTGATCGCCGAATAGCGCACGACCTCGTCGTAGATGTAGGCGGCGCGCGGGTCGTCGGGCTTCGCGTCGGTCATCTCCTTCGCTAGCTTGATCGCGTCGTCGCGGTTGTTCAACGCGTGGCGCACGCCTTCCATCTGCGCGGCGAGGAAGCGGACGAGCTGGTCGCGCCGTTGCGCGAGCGTCTTGCCGCTCGCGTAGAGGCAGAGACGCACATAGTTCGGCACGGCCTCATGGGCATGCACCAGCAGCTTGACGCCCGATGGTGCGATCGGCACGAACTCGGTCGAGGCCGCGGCGGCATCGACCACTCCTGCCATGACCGCTCTGAAGCGGTCGGCGTCGCTGCCCATGATCGCGAAGCGTACCTCGGAGGACGGGATATCATTCTTTTCCAGCACGGCGCGCGCGAGCAGGTCGGGCAATGCGCCGGGCGAGGAGATCGCCATGACCTTGCCTTTGAGATCGTGCGGGCCGGCAATGCTTGCCTTGGAGAAGATGCCGTAGGTGAGCAGCGGCCAATAGCAGCCGAGGAGCTTGATGTCGGCCCCGTTCGATGCGGCAAGCATCGGCCCGCCGGGAGAACCCTCGTAGGTGTCGAGCTCGCCCGCGATCAGCGCCTTGAGCGCGAGCGCGTCGCCCTTGAACTGCAGCGTCTCGACCTTGAGGCCGTGCTTCTCGGCGAAGCCGCCTTTGCTCGGCATGAAAACAAAGCCGGCGTCGCTCTTGGCCTCGAGCACCCCGTGCCGCCATGGCACCGGTTGCGCGGTCGTCTGCGCAAATGCCGGCGAGGCGAACGCCACGCCGGTGAACGCGAGCGCGGCCAGTAAGGCGCGCCGAAGGAATGGGCAAGTGCTGCTCATGCGGGTGCTCCGTAACGTGTGGAATCCGGTCCGCTAGTCGCGCTCAACCGGCGTATTCATGGCGACGTCGCTACGGCGTTCATTTGCAAGGTTCTTGCCAAGTTCGAAATAGTCGCTGTTCGCCGCCATCTCGGCTTGGCGCGCGAGCTCCGGCGGCCAGTGGCCGAGGTCGTAGCCGTGCCATGGCGGCTGCGGGGTGAGCGGCGGCAGCCCGAGCCGCTCCCAGATCGCCTTGGCATGCTCCATGAACTCGCGCTTCGGCAGCGCGACCGGCGCGTAGGTGCTCTTGAGCGTGGCATTGATGAGCACCGCCGCGCTCTCGCCGCCGTCGCGCGGGCCGCGCGGCCCGTGCCCGGGATCCTTGTGCGGAACGACCTTGAGGTCGTGCTGCGGCTGGCAGCGGTAGGACATCGCCCAGAACAAGGCATCGGCATTGTCCGGCTCGATGTCCTCGTCGATGGCGACGATCCATTTGCCGGCGAAGCGGTGCAGCGACGATGCCGCATAGAGCGCGCGCCAGATTTCGCTCTCCGCCGTGCCGCGCACGCACTGGATGGCAATCACGGCGTACAGGCTGGTGAGCGGCTCGTGCATCGCGACCCGCTTCACGCCCTTGATGCCGAGCACCGTGCGCAGGTGGTGGAGATAGACCGGCTCCATCGCGACGCGCCGGATGACGCTCGATTCGCTCGGTGTTACCTGGCTGATGAAGGAGGTCAGGATCGGACAACGGCGCCGCGTGATCGCGGTCACCTCCATGAAGGCGTTGTATTCCTGCATGTTCACGTAGCCATGCGATTCGCCGAACGGCGCTTCGGGCTCCAGCAGGTCGGTGTTGATCAGGCCTTCGATGACGATCTCCGCCTCGGCCGGGACCAGCAGATCGACGGTCCGGGCGCGCGTGACGTTGATGGGGCCGCCCGCAAGCCCGCCCGCGACGGCGAGCTCGTCCAGATTCTCCGGCAGCTTCTGCACCGAAGCGTAGGAGACCACCGGCGGGCAGCCGACGACGACCGCGCAGGGCAGGGGCTCGCCGCGCGCCTTGCATTTCTGCCAATGGGCGTAAATTCCGGCGCGGAGCTCGACCGAAGGATTCATGCCGAGCCGGCGTGGCGCTTTGATCTGTCCACGGTAGTTGCCGACATTCTGGATGCCGGTCTCGGGATCCTTGGTGATGTAATGGCCGGCGGAGAGATACGGTGCGTTGTCCCATCCGGGCGTCGAGATCGGCACCGGCAGTCCGTCGAGCGCGCCGCCGTCGCGGTCGAGATCGTCGCCGGTGATCACCACCTCCTGGCACGGGGCATCGGTGACCTCGCGCGGCGGCAGCGGGCCGGCAATGGCCTTGACCCAGGTTGGACCGATCTGGTCGAGCGGCTTGCCGAAGCCGATGCGGTAGACATCACGGTTCGCCGCCAGGCCGGCGACCAGCACCGCAATGTCGAAGTGGCGGCCCTTCGAATCGGTCGGCTGGGTGAACAGGAATGCCTTGCGTTCGGGTTCGGGAATGCCGCCGCGGTACTGCCAGCGCACCAAGGGGTGCATCTCGGTGTCTTTGTTGATCGGTTCGTCGATCACGACGAGCAGCCCCTCGCGCGCAAGCGCGAGCACGTGCTCGTGCAGGTCGGGATAGCTGCGTGGATGCCTCGGCGGCCCGTCGCGATAGCGTTCGAGCGCGCTCAATGCGGCGGCCGCAGCTCGATCGTCCATCGGGGCCTCCGCCAAACACGCACTTTAGCTTCGCCCGTTATCGAAACAAAGTCTTGATCGCGGCGGCGGCGGCGACTGTCTCCGCATCGCCGTTGATGAATCCGGTGATCTGCAATCCGAGCGGCAGCCCCTCGTCGGCCAGCACCGGAAGCGATACGGCGGGAATGCCGAGCAGCGAGACGTGCACAGTGCAGTTGGGATCGCCCGTCGACTCGAGTCCCATGGGCGCAGCTGCCGGGGCCGACAGGCTCACGCAGACGTCGCAATCGGTCGCCAGCTCGGCATAAAGCGCGCGCGTCTTATCGCGTTGCGCAAGATCGGCGCGGTATTCGTCGAGGGTCATGGCCTCCGCCTCGGCGAGCCGCGCGAGCATGACGCTGCTGAGCTTGCTCGCATCCCGGTCGCGATAGGTGTTGAGCGGCCAGCGCGATTCCCAGCCGTTGATCCGCATCGAGAGCGGGCGCGCCTGCGCGATCGCGGCCTCGACGGCGGCCACCTTGGCGTGGGATTGCGGGGTCAGCACGTCCACCCCGGCGGCCTTGAGCCGTGCCAGCGCATCGGCCATCGCCGCCTTGGCGGCGGTCGAGGCGGCAGCCCAGCCCGGCGTCTCGAGGAACGCAACGCGTCGGGGCTTTTTCGGTGCCGGTGCGCTGGCTGGGCCGAACAGACCGGGATAGCCCGGATCGCCGCCGGCGCGCACCGCGATTTCGTAGGCCACCTGCCAGGCGTCTTCCAAGTCGGACGCCAGCACGCCTGATGAACTCTGGCTCAGTCCGTCGTAGCTGCCGCCGCGATTGAGCGCGCCGACCGTCACCTTGAAGCCGATGCAACCGCAATAGCTGGCCGGCCGGATGGTCGAGCCGATCACCTGCGTGCCGAGCGCGGCACTCATCATTCCGGCGGCGACGCCGGCGGCCGAGCCGCTGCTCGACCCGCCGGGCGTGCGTCGCAGGTCATGCGGGTTGCGGGTGCCGCGCGGCTCGCTGGCGGCAAATTCCGTGGTGACGGTCTTTCCCACGACCACCGCGCCGGCTTCCCGCAGCGCGGCGACGCTGGCGGCATCGCGCTCGGAACGGAAACCCGCGAACAGCGGCGAGCCGTTCTCCGTCGGCATGTCGGCGGTTTCGATGAGGTCCTTGATGCCGACCGGCATGCCGTCGATCTTCGACAGCGGCCGGCCTTCGCGCCAGCGGGCAGCGGAGCGGTCGGCGGCCGCGCGCGCGCCCTCGAGATTGAGGTTGACGAAGGCGCCGATCTTGGGCTCGAGCGCCGCGAGATCGGCGAGGCAGCGTTCGAGGAAATCGCGCGGCGTGTCGGCACCGCTTGCAAATCTTGGCGTGGCCGAAAGATACGGCTTGGGTGAAAGCTTCAGCTTCTCGTCCGGCGCCAGCATGTCATGCCCTCCGCAGGCTTGTAGTCCTACTTCTTGCTTTCGTCGTAGTAGTGGATCTCGTAGAGCATGCAGCCGCGGTCCGATTTGAACGGCCCGTGATAGACGCCCGGCGGACGGCAGGCATAGGTCGGGGCATCGAATGCTTCGCCGCCTTTGCCCTCGGTGTCGTTGCCGACGATGAGATCGCCGGAGATGAGATAGACCTCTTCCCAGTGATCGTGCACGAACGGCGCGGTGGTATAGACGCCGGGATCGAAGCGCAGGAGCCGCGTGCGGCTTCCCATCTTGCGGGTTTCATCGAGATCGCTCGCCAGGATCTTTTGCTTGATCCCCGCCGGATAGCCGGGCGGCGTGGCCCAGCCGCTGTTCATGTCCACGCGGGTAAACTCGAGATGCGGTTTGTTCATCGGCATGGGTTCTGCTCCGGCAGTCGTTTCATCGTTATCCCAGGACAGGAAGGGTTTGCACCCGATAGGCGTGCGCGATCTTGCGGCCGAGCACGGGATCTTCGATCTCGAAGGCGAACTCGCGCGTCGGCCGCACGCCGCCATGGGCGGCAAGGGTGCCGCAGAACATCAGCGTGCCTTCGGGCAGCCCGCCGCCATTTCCGATATGACGGGCGATCAGCGCGCTCGGGTCCATCATGGCGGTGACGGGGCCTTCCTGGTAGAGCGCGCGCTTGCCGCCTTCGATGACATAAGCGCGCAGGATCAGGCGATCCCAGTGCGGCGCGACGTCGTCATAGGCCCAGAACACCGGGGCGATCGGTTTCTCGCACATCTGCTTGGAGACCGTCACTCCGTATTTTTCCACCTCACGATCGGTGTGATCGGAGCCGGTGCCGACCCATAGCCTGCCCGCGTGCTGCAGCAGCACGAATTCCACTTCGCCGCCGGAGCCTTCGCCGGTGGCCTCGATCACGTCATCGGTGGTGACCCGCGCCGCCGCCACGCGATAGAAGATCGGCGTGGTGGCGGGACGTTTCACCCCCAGCGCCTCCAATTCCTTGATGTGCTTCTCGACCGCGACCGGGTCGCGCCCGGTCCAGCCGGCGACCACGGCTTGTTCGATCGCGACCTCGCTGCGCCGTGTGTTCGACTTGGCCTGCAACGTGAGAGAGAGAATGCGCGGCGGCACGGCACGTCCGATGGTTGGCCCAGGCATGGGGATTGCGGAGAGCACTGCGAGAACGTCGGATCAGTCGAGGCTGAAAGGGCTCTCGCACGCTTTGATAAGTCATTGACATCATCATTTCAACTCCACGAAATGCAGGCCAATCAGGCGCCCTGGGCAAGTGCGGCCCGAGTCCCGGCAATTGCGCCCGATTCAATTTCAACGGAACAGGCGATCGCCATGCCGTCACTCGTCCAGCTCAGAGCCGAACTCGCCCGCGGCGGCACAAGCCGCGGCCTGGTCGAGCGCTGCCTGGCGCGGATCGCCGATCCGTCCGGCGAAGGCAGCCGCGTCTTTCTCAAAGTCGATGATGCGGCCGCGCTTGCGGCAGCGGACTATCACGACCGCATGCGTGCGTGTGGTTCGTCGCCTTCGCCGTTTGCCGGTATCCCGGTCTCGATCAAGGACCTGTTCGACGTGGCCGGCGAAGTCACCACGGCCGGCTCGGTCGTGCTGCGCGACGCGGCTCCAGCCGCGCGCGATGCGCCGTGCGTGGCGCGGCTGCGGGCCGCAGGCTTCATTCCGATCGGGCGCACCAACATGACCGAGTTTGCCTTCTCCGGGCTCGGCATCAACCCGCATTACGGCACGCCGCTCAATCCGCATGATCGCGCGGCGGCCCGCATCCCTGGCGGCTCATCCTCGGGCGCAGCGGTGTCGGTGACCGACGGCATGGCATTCGGCGCCCTGGGAACCGACACCGGCGGCTCCTGCCGCATCCCGGCCGCGCTATGCGGCATTGTCGGATTCAAGCCGACCGCGCACCGCGTTCCGACCCAGGGCGCCTTTCCGCTCTCGACCTCGCTCGACTCGGTCGGCCCGCTGGCGGCGACGGTCGCTTGCTGCGCCGTGCTCGATGCCGTGCTTGCGGGCGAGCCGGCGGTCGACCTTCCCGCCTTCCCGCTCGACGGGCTGCGCATGGCGGTGCCGCAGACCATGGTGCTTGAGGGTGTCGAGCCCGCGGTGGCGCGTGCGTTCGATGCCGCCCTGACGGGGTTGCGCAAAGCCGGCGCACGCATCGTCGACATTCCTCTGCGCGAACTGGCGGAGCTGGCGCAGATCAATGCCAAGGGTGGGCTGGCGGCGGCGCAGTCCTACGCCATCCATCGCTCGCTCATCGCCAGGGGCGAGAAGATGTACGACCCGCGCGTGCTGGTCCGCGTTTTGCGTGGACGCGAACAGGATGCCGCCGACTACATCGATCTGGTCAGCGCGCGGGCGGATTTCATTCGCCGCGTTGCCGCGGTGACCGCGCCCTACGACGCGCTGGTAATGCCCACCGTGCCGGTGACGGCTGCGCGGGTCACCGATCTCGCGGCCGAGGAGGCCTACCGTCTTGTCAACTTTCTCGTGCTACGCAACCCGTCGGTGGCAAATTTCCTCGATCGCTGCTCGATTTCGATACCGTGTCACCGCGCCGGCGACGCGCCGGTCGGGCTCATGCTGATTGGAGAGCACGGCACCGATCGTCGCCTGCTGTCGATCGCGGCCGCGATCGAGGCAGTGGTGTCGCCGGGTTCTCAGCAGGCCGGCGATTAACGCGGATTTCGATCGATCGATTCATGCAGCCGACTGAGTTCGCGGTGCGTTACGAAATTGCGTGCCTTGGCCCAGCCTAACGGCCGCGTCGCCGCCACGGGCATCCGAACCCTTAAAACCAGCTCTCCCGATGCAGGAAGCCGCCGTCGACCGGCACGACCGCGCCGCTGACCCAGCTGGCGCGGTCGGAGGCGAGGAACACCACCACGTTCGCCACTTCCTCGGGCGTGGCGGCGCGGTTGAGCGGCTTGTCCTTGAAATACTCGCGCCATCGTTCGGCATCGCCGAACTCGCGTTGCGCACGCGCGCGTTGGATCCTGACCATTCGCTCGGTCTCCACGCCGCCTGGATTGACGCCTACGACCCGAATGCCGTCGTCGATGCTGCGGCCGCCCAGCGATTTGGTGACTCCCATGAGCGCGACGTTGGCGGCATTGCCACAGACGTAGTGCCATTGCGGTTTTTCGCCGCCCAGTCCGAGCACGTTGACGATCACCTTCGGCGGCTTGCCACGCATATGCGGATAGATCGCCCGCATCAGGTTGATGTAGCCGAACACCTTGAGGTCCCATGCCTCCCGCCAGCGCGTCTCGTCCACGCTGAAGATGTCGCCGGTCGGAATCGCGCCGGCATTGTTGATCAGGATATCGACATCCCTGAACGCGTCGGCGACGGCCTCGGGCGCGCCGCGCTGCGAAAGATCAACGGCCTTTCCTTCCACCCGTCCGCCTGCCGCGAGTTCGGCCAGCGCTGCCTCCAGTCGCGCCGGATCGCGCGAGACGATGGCGACCCTTGCGCCTTCGGCGAGAAACCCCCGGGCGATCGCCTTGCCGACGCCCTGCGATCCTCCGGTGATCAGGACGCGGCGGTCAGTCAGTGCCAGATCCATGTGTCAGGTCCATCTGTCGAGCCGGTGCGTTGCCGAGGGTCGGACACCTCTGTCACGCCCGCGTGGCGAGTTCAACGCGAGCTGCGCGGCGCCGGCAAGAAAACGAAAGCGCGTGCGCCAAATCCGCTACAATCGAAATGTCGGAATCGGCAGGACAGGACCATGGATTTCTCGTTGAGCCCGGAACAGCAACAGATCCGCGACGAGGTCCGCAAGCTCTGCGCCCAGTTCGACGATGCCTATTGGCTGGAGAAGGATCGCACCGGCGCGTTTCCGCATGAGCTGCACGCCGCCCTGGCCGCAGCCGGCTGGCTCGGCATTGCCATGCCGGAAGAGCACGGCGGCGCCGGGCTCGGCATTACCGAGGCCGTTCTCATGATGCAGGCCGTTGCCGAATCCGGCGCGGCCATGAGCGGAGCCTCGGCGGTCCACATCAATATCTTCGGTCTCCAGCCGGTGGTCGTGTTCGGGACCGAGGAGCAAAAGCGCCGCATGCTGCCGCCGTTGATCGCCGGCAAGGACAAGGCCTGTTTTGCCGTGACCGAACCCGACGCCGGACT
>DASSJW010000745.1:0-5458 GCA_035690995.1 Xanthobacteraceae bacterium | reverse complement strand
TCATCCGGTGGCTCGGCAATGCCAATTTCGAATTCGCCTACAAGGGCAAGGTCTATCTGTTCGACGCCTATTTCGACCGCACGCCGCGGGCCCATAACGTCGGCTTCACCGCAGCGGATGTGTCCAAGGCCGACGCGATCTTCGTGTCACACGCGCATTTCGATCATATTTCGGACGTCGGCGCGATCGCCAGACAGACCGGCGCGCCCGTCGTCGGCGCGCCGATCACCGCGGAGACCGCAAAAAAGCTCGGTGTGCCGGAAAAGCAGATCGTCGTCGCAAAGGGCGGCGAGACCATGAAATTCGGCGACGCGACGGCCGAGATCGCGCTGGCGCAACATTCCACGATCCAGCCGGGCCTTACCGACATCTATGCGAGCCTCTACCAGAACGATTCGCCGCCTTATTCGGAGGAGGAGAAGAAAGAGCTTGCCCGCGTGCGGTCGCTCGGCACGTTCGACCCCAAGGTGATCACCGAGGGCACGCTCGCCTACGCCTTGGTCTTGCCTTCGGGCTTCAAGGCCGTGCTCATCGGCAGCGCGGGACCGATCACGCCGGGGGTGCGTGCGCTCGCCGACAAACTCGGCCCGGTCGACGTCGCCATCGTCGCCTATCAGGTGCACGCAGTCGCCGACACGCAGATCGCCTATACATGGCCCTTCATCGAATTGTTCAAGCCGAAGCTTTTCCTGCCGGCGCATCACGATGCGAACCCGCCCGCCTGGGTCGATCTCGGGCTCGAGCCGCTGTTCGACCGGATCCGCGCGACCATGCCGAGCACGGCCTTCCTGGCGCCGCTCTATCGCTCGCCGATCTGCATCGCCGGCGCCGGCGCCGACAAGGGCAAGGTCGTGTCGTTCAAACCCTAGACCAAGCCTTGCGTTCGGTCAGGGCTCTCGATCACGCTTTCAGCTGGCGCGCGATGAACTCCTTGGCCACCTCGACCGCCTTGTCGGTCTGAGGACCGGGCTCCGCGACCCATTCGTGCACGGCGTTTTCGAACAGGCGATAGTCGCACTCGCCGCCGGCGGACCGGTACGTCTTGGCGAATTTCTCCTGCACCTCCGGCAACACGTTGTCGTCGAGCGCACCCTGCATGATGAGAAACGGCACGAGGGTGACCTTTTCCTCGCGCTCGAGAATCTCCTGCGGGTTGCCTTCGTGGATCGTCTCCCACGGATTGAAGAACACCTTATTGTTCTTCATCATGCTCTCGTTGCGGCGGCGCTCCGCGTTTTCATAGCGCGCAAAGGTGTTGCTGACCGGCGAGCGCATCGCAACATAGGCGACGGTGGCGTCGACGTTGGGCGCGGCGGCGAGCGGAATTGAATTATAGCGCGGGTCGCGCGGACGCATCGCCAACAGCTCCGCGACGTGACCGCCGCTGGAGGATGCGTAGACGCCGATCTTGGCGGCGTCCCCGTTCCAGGTGGCGGCATTCGCCTTCAGCCAGCGCACGGCGTAGTTGGCGTCCTGCACGCAGGCCGGATATGGCGCTTCCGGCGCAACCGTCATGTCGACGGCGACGACCAGCAAGCCGCTCGAGGCCAGCGCGCGGTCCATCGGCTGTTCGGCCAAGCGGTCTTTTCTGTTCCAGGCGCCGCCGTGCAGATCGAGAACGGTCGGGAAAGGCCCCGGCCCTTTCGGCTGGTAAATCCGGGCCATCAGCATCCGGCCGGCGCTGTTGCGCCGAAGCTCGACCTCGCTGACGGTAAGATCGAACCGGGCGGCCGGATTATACGCGGGGGCGCCGGCCGCCTGGGCGGCGCCAGGCCAGATCGTGCCCACGGCCGGCAGCCCCGTCGCGCCCGCGGCGGCCATCAGCTCGAGAACGTCACGCCGACCGAAAGTGCCTTTATTCACGTTCGCCTCCCTCAAAAACCGGCTTGGTTGCCGCAACAATAGGCTCCCGGCCAACGCCCGCAATGGGTCCGTGCGCGTCGCCGAAACCCGCCGACCGGACCGGCCCGAACCATTCTTGCCGCAATCGCAGGCTTTCTTGCGCCCGCGTCGGGGGACGTGCGCTGCCTTTGCGCCAAGGGCCGCGTGGGTAGGAGTGGGGGACCTATTGGTTCGATCGGGGGTCCGCGCGATTCCGTTTGGAATCGCCGCGATGTGTTTGGGGTTCGTGCTCAAATCCGCAGGGACGCAGGCAGGTCCGGCAGACCCCGGATTGGCCGGTCCGGGTATTTCCGTTTTCGGGACAATCCATCCTGACATTTTCCGGCTTCGCGCGCCGCTGGGATCGGGGCAGCCGGGCGGTCGCGTGCAACTGGCAAGCCTGGCACCGCAGGTCCAATTCGATGCTCCGGCCGACGGCTGGGGCATGCTGACGGAAACCGCCGCATCGCAGTGCCCGAACGCATCACTGAACGCATCGTCAACCGCGTCGTTGGACGAGCGTTTCGGCGCTTTCGACGATCGTCCCGTGCCTTTCGACAAACGTTTCGCCGCGGACGACGCGTGTCCGACATCCTTCGACGAGAGCCTCGCGTCGGCCATGCAGGCGCTTGCGAGCAACCTGCGCCTGCCGCCGGATCGGGAGGCGCAGAACACACGCGCCGATGCGGCGCCGAAAGCGAGCGTTGCCAAGGCGCGCGTTCGCCCCGTACAGGCGCGCAAGGAGGCCCCGCCGATCGAGGACGACGGCCGCACCGCGATCTACGACATCACGGCGCGTGTCGTCTACCTGCCGGGCGGCCGCCGGCTGGAGGCCCATTCCGGCCTCGGCGGCTTCATGGACAATCCCCGCCACGTGCACCTGCGGATGCGAGGGGCGACGCCGCCGAATGTCTACAATCTCACCTTGCGCGAGCAACTGTTTCATGGGGTTCGCGCCATCCGCCTCAACCCGGTCGATCGCAGCAGGATGTACGGTCGCGACGGCATCCTTGCCCACACCTACATGCTGGGCGCGAACGGCCAGTCGAACGGATGCGTGTCGTTCAGCAATTATTCCGAGTTCCTGAACGCCTATCTCAGGGGCGAAGTCACCCGCCTCGCCGTGGTCGAGCGTCTTGAAAGCCCGCCGGGCAGGCTCGCCGCGGGGCAGCTGCCGGACTCGGTCAAGAACCTGTTGAAGGCAACCGATGGCAATCGCCAGTATGCAGCCGCCGGCGATCGCTGACGTTCCGCGCAAGCGCGCGTGAGAGCGCGCCCACCGGCGCGCGCCCGGCTACTGCGCGACCACGACGCCGTCGGCGTTCTTGCCCATGCGCTCGATCGCCTTCTGCGCGAAGCCCGAGGCCTTCATGTCGGCGACGAAGGCCTTGGCATATTCGACCACCGCCGCGGGCGAGCCCTTCGGATAGCCGATGGCGATCGGCACGTCGTAGTAGCTGCCGGGCAGAATGCGCGACCCCGGCAAAGCCGGCTGCGCGTTGGATAACATCGGGACGACGTGGCTGAACGCATCGGCCTGGCCGGAGGCGATGAGATCGGTCGCCGGTTTCGTGGTCTCGACCGGGACCCGCAGCATGGTCGCGTGCTTGATGATCTTCTCCAGATGCTCGCCCTGGGCGCTCCGCGCCGGCACGACGATGCGCACGCCGGCCTGATCGATGTCGGGAATGCTCTTGATGGTCGAGGACGCCGGCACCAGGAACGTCGTCCGCAGGCCGATCATCACCGGCCCGAAATCGAAGGCGGCGGCGCGATCCTTGGTGATGCCGATGAAGGTGACGTCGATCTTGCCGCTCTTGAACGCCTCGATCATGTCCGCCGGATTGTGGATCGGCACCAGTTCATGCGGGACGCCGAGCCGCCGCGCGAGCTCGATGCCGAGGTCGGGGCTCCAGCCCTTGAGTTGCCCATCCTGCTCGACCGCGAAATACGACAGCATCAGCACGCCGACGCGGAGCTTGCCGCCCGGCGCAAACTGCCTGGCGGTCTCGGCGGCACCCTGCGCGAAGGCGCCGGCGGCAAGGCCGAACACGGCGGAAGCGGCAATGAGGATGGCAGCGGCCGACGATCGCATGCTCATGTCAAACCTCGCGACGTTCTACCGCGTCACGTGAACGCGCCAATCTCGACGCCAAGCCACCTGGGCGGACGGCGCACGATATCGAATTGGCGATGGGCCGTCAGCCGAGACGCAAGCGATTTTACGGTCCGCCGGCTGCCGGCCAAACCTGCCAGGGCGAGCGTCATGCACCGCGGCGTTCAGGAGGACCGTGCGATCGCTTTATCGCGCGGAGCTCGCCGGTCGATCCATGAGCGAGCGGCGTTATTTCCCGCCCGCCAGAATTTTCAGGACGCGCGCTTTCTGTTCAGGCGTGACGCTGGCGACGGCCGCAACCGCATTCTCGTGCGTGCTGACGGGATCGAGATATTCGATGATCCGCTCGGCCTTCTCGCCGTCGGCGATGAGCTGCGGATTGTGCAACGTCTGCTTCACCGCCTCCTGCAGGAAGGCAAGCCGTGCCGGCGGCATTGCGGGCGGTGCAATCAGAATGCGGCCGAGCTTTTCGACATTGGCGAGAAAATCCATCACCCAGGTCTGGTCGGAATCCATCTTGGCCGCCTCGAAGATGGTCGGACGGTCCGGGAAGAAGCGCGACTTGGTGCGCGAGATCGTCGCGAGCGCCCAGTTCTGCTTGGCCTTGACGAAATTGTTGGCGGACGATTCCGGCACGTAGAGCGCGTCGATCTCGCCGCGCGTGACCGCAAGCCCGGCGTCGGCGCTGCCCTTGTATCCTTGCACGACATGGCAATCGAGCTTGAGGGCCTCGCAGGTGAAGGCGGCCCCGATGCCGAGCCCGGACGTTGCGCCCGATGACGCCCATCGCCACTTCATCCGGGCATTGATCGCCTGCTCGACCTCCCTGATGGGGGAATCCGGCCCCACAAGCCAGAGCCCGGGCGGCGCGCCCACCGTCGCCAGGTAGGTGAACTTGGCCAAGTCGAAGCGTGCGGCCTGATCGCCCGTCAGTTGCGCGAAAGCCGCGCTGGTGCCGTTGCTCAGGGAGATTTGCAAACCGTCCGGCGGCGCGACGTACAGGCGATTGAGCGCAATGAGCCCGCCGGCGCCGGGCTGGTTCTCGACGATGACCGTCGTCCCCAGCGTCTTGGCGAGGTACGGCGCGATCAGCCGGGAGAAGATGTCGTAGCCTCCGCCGGTCCCGGAGCCCACGATCATGCGCACGGTCTTGCCGGCGTAGAAGGCCTTTTCGGCCTCCTGCGCCTGCCCCGGCGATACCGATACGGTCCAGCAGACCGCCAGCGACAGAACGACAACCCGACGCGGTGTGATCATTGCTTGCACCATCCAACCCTTCGCATATCGTATCACAGCCGCGACCTGAACGGCATGAGCCGGGCGTGGGGATGACCTGATCCGAAAACCGGTTCCCACTTTTCGGGATCATGTGTTTGTATGCGCATGATCTGATCCGAAAACCGGTCCCCACTTTTCGGGATCATGTGTTTGTATGCGCATGATCTGATCCGAAAACCGGTT
>DASSJW010000744.1:0-2575 GCA_035690995.1 Xanthobacteraceae bacterium | reverse complement strand
TCGGCGGCGAAATGATCTCGCTCGCCGCGGTCGAGGCGCTGGCGGGCGAACTTTGGCCGACCGAAGTGTCAGCGGTCGTGGCGGTACCGGACCTGCGCAAGGGCGAGCGGCTCATCCTGCTGACGCAACACAAGAGCGCGACGCGGGGCGAATTCCAAACCTTTGCCAAGAGCAAACACGCCTCGGATCTGATGATTCCGGCCGAGGTCTGGGTGCTCGACAAGCTGCCGATGCTCGGCTCAGGCAAGGTCGATATCATGGCTGTGGGCAGGCTGGTGCAGGAACGGCTCGCCGCCAAGGCGGAGACGATGGCGCGCGCAACCGGGTGAGCGGAGGTGACGGGGCGTCCTTGCCGCCCCGGTCAAGCCATCGTCGCGGAACAGTGGCCGGCCCGTGCTCGAATCAAATGGAACGGATAGGGTAGCTGGCGTCCGGCCGTCGCGCGCATGTTGAGTGCGGAGCGCACCGGCGCGACCGGCGACCGCATGGCCGCGGAGTCACTCGGTCCGACCGCCTTCATCCTCAGCGCCGCCGCCGTCGGAGGATGGCAATAGCGGGCTTGGTCCCGGATTCACGCCGAGCTTCGCGGCCGCGGCATGCGCGGCCGTAATCGCCGCATCCGCGCCGCCATGCACGGAATAGAGCTTGGGCGCGGCGCGATTGATCTGGAGATGGAAAATATCCGGCCTGTTGTAGTGGCCGGCGAAGTCGTGCCGAAGCTTCATCTGGATGCCGAGTTCGAGGTTGCATTCGGCGTAGAGAATGCCTTCCTCGGCGCCCATGGGCCCGGCGATGATGCGGCTGTTGGGCGCAACAATGACGCTGCCGCCGCTGCAGTCGGGACTGCGCAGGAACTTCTCGGCCGCCGCATCGGGCTCCAGCATCGCGATCATGCGCTCGTCCACGGTGCCGCAGGCCGAGATCACGAAGGCTTTGCTCATTTGCGCGAAGGCCTGCGCGTCCACGGCCACGCGATTGCGCAAGGGATCGCCGCTGGTGGGAAAGTGGTTCGGCCAGCTCATGACGTGGATGCGGGTGCCTTCGGCGGTGAGCGCGAACACCGCCAGCGGGTTCGAGTTCTCGCCGCAGATCAGGCCGCTCATCGGTCCGAACTCGGTCTGGAACGCGCCGAACGTGTCACCGAAGCCGCCCATATGCACCAGCCGCTCGCCGACCGTCGGCATGATCTTCTGGTGCTTGCCGATCAACCTGCCGTCCGGCGCGATATAGATTTGGCTGTTGAACATCGTCCCGGTGGTATTCGGCATCTTTTCGCAGGCGCCGATCACGACATAGGCGTTGGCGTCGCGCGCCGCCGCGCACAACGCGTCCACTTCCGGACCCGGGATTTCGACGGAGTTCTTGAACAGCTCGACTGCGAGCCGGTTGGAGAGCGCGCCGGTGGCGGCATGGTGATGGTACCAGACCGGATGCGCGGGAATGAATCCTTCCGGAAAGCCGATCACCCGCGCGCCATTCCTGCCGGCCTCGCGAATGAGACGGCAGGCCTTCTCGGTCGAACCCTCGCGGTCGAGAAACACCGAGGCGGCCTGGACGGCAGCGACCTTCACGACCGGATAGACGTCGCCCATCGCTCGGCAAATCCCTCTGCACCATCCCCGCGCGTCCGATCTCGGGTTTACCCGAGATCGGCCCCTTAAGCAGGCATATCGGCTATAGCCGATATGCTTCGGGGACCCATCGTGCCACACACGACGGTGTCTGGAATATGCGCTCTTATCTATGCGCGGGGACGGCGGCGGTGCAATCCGTGGCGCCCGAGAGTGGCGAGCTATTCCGCCGCCTGCGTCTGTGCCTTTTTCTTCGCCCAGTAATCCGCCGCCTGCTTCGAGCGCTTGAGCGCATCCTCGGTCTCAAACCCCGGCGCCATCGAGGCGTCGGTGCCGGCGAGGATCTGATGGTGCTCGATGTCGAGCGTGCGCAGCCAGCGTTGCTGCCCCATGGTCAAGGCGACGAAGTATCCGATCTCGACCAGTTCCGGCTCGCTGAAATGCTTGTGCAACCGGGCCCAGAACTTGTCGTCGACCGGCAGGTCCCAGGTGATCGCTTCGGCATAGGACAGCGCCGCCTTCTGACGCTCGTCATAGCGCGTCGAGCTCTCGAAATCGATCAAGTCGCGATAGTCATCCTCGACGATGCCCTGCTTCGCCGCTTTGATTGAACGTTGGTTGCCGCAGAACTCGCACAGCACCGAGCGCGAGACATAGATACGGCACAGCTCCTTGATGGCGTGGTCGGCCACGCCGTTCTTGAACACGTCACGCCAGGAGTTGGCGAACGACCAGAACACGGCGGGTACGTGGGCGCGGATGGCCTGGCTTTCGGGACGCGGCGTGCCTTCCCGGGCGCAACGGTCGAACTCGGCCAGCATGGCCTTGTCCTTGATGTTCGCGGGGTCGACGTAACTGATCCGTGGCTTCGACATTGCTGGTCTCTCCCTGCCGGTTCCTCTCGCCTCGCGATCGAAGCGAATACCATTCGTTAACCGTGCTGCACGAGCGCGGCCGCATGTTGCCGCATGGACACGGTGCGATCAACCGTGGTCGGGCGGTGT
>DASSJW010000743.1:0-19064 GCA_035690995.1 Xanthobacteraceae bacterium | reverse complement strand
CGCCGCCGCCGTTCCGGACGTGCCGACGATGGCGGAGGCCGGATATCCGGAGGTCGACGGGGTCACTTTCAACGGCATCTTTGCGCCCAAGGCGACGCCCAGGCCGGTCATCGACCGCCTGAGCGGCGTGGTCCGCGCCGCATTGCAGAAGCAGAACGCAATCGATCAGCTCGCCGCGCTCGGATCACAGGCCCGCGGCAGTACTCCGGAAGATTTCACCCGCTTCCTGCAAGACGAAACCAGCAAATGGGGTGAGCTCGTGCGCGCGGCCAATATCAAGTCGCCGGAGTAGCGTCTGCCCGGAAGCCGTGAGGCTTGGGGCGCGACGGTGGGAGTGATCTCCAAGCTGTGGCGTAGACGTTATTTTGGGACTTCGACCCGTTCCAGAAGTCCATCCACCGTGGCGTGGAATGTGTCCCACGGCGCCTCGCGGTCGCTCTGGTTGCGCACGATGATGGAATTGCCGGCATAAAACCGCTCGTACAGCATGTGACGGCCGGCGAATTCCGAACCGATCAGATCCCAGGCCAGCTTGTAGAGCTTGAGACGCTCGACCGCGTGGAGCGCGGGTGTCGACCACCAGCGCTCGAATCGCTCCTTGAGCTCGGGATCGGCGATGAGATCGATGCTCGCCGGCATCTGCAGCGGCGCTGCGCCTGCGAGCGTACGCAGCGCGTCGATGATTTCGGTGTGGTGCTCCTGGCACCAGTTGAGGGTGGCATACATGATCCGCCGATTGGGGGTGGCATAGCCGTCGGGCCACGGCTCGCAGGCCTCGATCTGCCCGTTCACGAGCCCACCGATCGTCGCTTCGAGGGCCGCAAGCCGCCCCAGCGTCTCGCGCACGGCCGGAATCTTGTCGACGCCGTTCGCCTGGCACATCCGGCTCGCGAGCCCCACGATCAATCCCATCTTGGCCCAGAAGCGTACGTTCGATTGATGGTTCTGGTAACAGTTCGCCGGCGTCTCGATGTAGATGCGGCGCGACATCGCCCCGTTGTTGTGCAGGAAGACCCGCTCCCACGGCACCTTGACGCGGTCGCAGACCAGCACCGTATCGCTCTCGTCGAAGCGGAAGCTGAGCGGATAATCGGCCTCATGGCGCGCATGACGCTCATAGGGCTCGCGCGCCCAGAATGAGACGCCGGACGTGCTGATCGGCAGCGCGCAGGTGATGCTCTCGCTCTGGCGCTTGTCGTCGATGGCGGTCAGATTGCCGATCCATATCTCGTCGGCGAACACCGCGCCGGTCGCCAGCATCTTCATGCCCGAGATGGTGACGCCGTTGTCGTCTTCGGCGATCACTTGCAGCGTCGGATCGTCGCGCGCTTCGCCAGCGAAGATTTCCCGGCTGCGGATGCCGGACGGCGGCGTCACCGCGAACGAGATGTAGAGGTCGTTCTTGCGGGCATAGTCGTAATAGCGCGAGAGATTCTCGCCGAAACCTGGAGTGAGCCGATCGAGCAGCGCGGGGTTCATCGCCAGCCCGGTGATCAGGCCGGCGACGTGGTCGGGCGAGCGCCCAATGAGGCCGTAGGTTGCGTCGGCGATCGTTTTCATCGCGCGCATCCGTCGGGCCAGGTCCTCGCGATTGCGGCAACGCAGCCAATGCAGGCCGTAACGTTCGCCGTTCTCCTCGAACGAGAACAGTTCGAGCCGTTGAGGATCGGCTTTGAGCTGATAGAGGCCGGCAATGGTCTGCGCCGCGTTTCGGAACGCGGGGTGGCGGGTGACGTCTTCCACCCGCTCGGCCCCGATATAGATGGCGCGGCCGTCGCGCATGCGTTCGAGTTTTTCTTTTCCGCTGATCAGCATTGACGCTCCGTGGGGTTGCGGACCTTGGTATAAAGGTGGATCGGTCGCCTCAAACAGACTGGGAGTTGAACACGTTGAGCCTCGCCGAACCAACGGTTAACGCCGACGACACCCGCTTCATGCAGCTCGCCTTCGCGCTCGGTCGGCGCGGGCTCGGGTGGACCTGGCCAAATCCGGCCGTCGGTGCAGTGATCGTCAAGGACGGTGTCATCATTGGCCGCGGCTGGACCCAGCCGCGCGGGCGCCCCCACGCCGAGACCGAGGCGCTTGCGCGCGCCGGCGGCGCGGCGCACGGCGCCACGCTCTATGTGACGCTCGAGCCGTGCTCGCATCAAGGCAAGACACCGCCTTGTGCCGACGCGATCATCGCGGCCGGCATCGCGCGGGTGATCTCGGCGCTGGTCGATCCCAATCCGGAGGTCGCGGGCGCTGGCCATTGGCGTTTGGCCGAAGCGGGCGTCGTGGTCGAGGTCGGCATCGGCGCCGAGGAGGCGCGGCGGGCGCATGCCGGACATATCCGCCGCGTGCAGGACGGCCGCCCCCATGTCACGCTCAAGCTCGCCGTCTCGGGGGATGAAAAGGTCGCGCTGGCGGGGCGCAAGCCCGTCAGCATTAGCGGCGCGGCTGCGACCGCGCGCGTCCATCTGATGCGCTCGATGAACGATGCGGTGCTCACCGGCATCGGCACGGTTGTCTCGGATGATCCGCTGCTCACCTGTCGCCTGCCGGGAATGGGCGAGCGCTCGCCGGTGCGTGTCGTCCTCGACACCATGCTGCGGCTCCCGCTGGCAGGCAGACTGGCGCAGACCGCGCGGCACACGCCGCTCTGGCTCATTGCGGGGGAGGGCGCTTCGCGCGAGCGCGAACAGGCACTGGCCGCGGCGGGCATCGACGTGCTGCGTGTGCCGGGCACACGGGACCGGCTCGACCTCGGTGCGGTGCTGAAGCTGTTGGCCCAGCGCGGCATCACCCGGCTCATGGTTGAGGCCGGACCGACCGTTGCGGCGGCCTTCGTGCGGGCTGATCTGGTCGACGAGGCTGCGGTCATACGCTCGCCCTCGGCGATCGGCGCCGACGGAATTGATGCTCTCGAAGGGTTGCCGCTTTCCGCCCTAACTCAGTCGCCGCGGCTCAAGCCCGTCGGAAACGACGCCCTCGGGACGGACAGGATCGAGACTTTCGAGCGGGAGTAAAATGTTCACCGGGATCGTCACGGACATTGGCGAGGTGGTTGCGAGCGAGCCGCGCGCGGAGGGACTCGCGCGGCTGAAGATCGCCTGTCGCTACGATCCGGACACCATCGACATCGGCGCTTCGATCGCCTGCAGCGGCGTCTGCCTCACCGTGGTCGGCCGCGGGAGGGATGGCAACCGCGCCTGGTTCGCCGTCGACGCCGCCGCCGAGACGCTGCGCGTGACCACCGTGGGGGCTTGGCAACCGGGGACGCGCGTCAATCTCGAGCGCGCGCTCAGAGTGGGCGACGAGCTCGGCGGGCACATCGTCGCCGGCCATGCCGACGGCCTTGCCACGGTGATTGCGCGCGAGGATCTGACCGACATGGCGCGGTTCTCCTTTTACGCGCCCGCGGAGCTTGCCCGGTTCATCGCGCCCAAAGGCTCCGTCGCGCTCGACGGGGTCTCGCTCACCGTCAACGAGGTTACCGACGACACCTTCGCGGTGCTGATCATCCCGCACACGCTCGCGGCCACGACGCTTGGCGCGCTCGTCGCCGGCGACCGCGTCAATCTCGAGGTCGATCTGATGGCGCGCTACGCGGCCAGGTTGATGGCGCGTCCATAGGGGTCGGGAACGGCGGCTGTCACGGGGCGGCCATTTCCTCCACCGCATCGCGCCGTTCCTGCCGCGCGGCGACATAGACCTCGCGCGCGGCGTCCGCATTGATAGCCGCGATGGCGAGGCCGACCACCAGATCGGGCCAGATGGAGAGCGTGGCGGCGGTCACCAAGCCCGCCGCGACGATCGCGATATTGGCGAACGCGTCGTTGCGCGCCGACAGGAATGCCGCGCGCGTCAGACTGCCGGCGTGGCGGCGGTAGCGCGCGAGGATCACGGCGCAGGTCAGGTTCACCGCCAGCGCGCCGACGCCCGCGAGCGTAAGCGGGACGGGAGCGGGCGGCAGCGGCAGCAAGAGCTTGTCCCAGGCGGTCCACAGTGTTGCGAAGCCAGGAATGAGCAGAATGCCGGCCAACACCATGCCGAGGAGGGCGCGGCGCGGCGCGCTCCATCTCAGCGCGACCAGGATGAGCAAATTGATCGAGGCGTCTTCGAGGAAGTCGACGCTGTCGGCGAACAGCGAAACCGAACCGATCGCAAGCGCGACCGCAAACTCCACCCCGAAATAGGCCAGATTGAGCAACGCCACCACGAAGACGGCGCGGCGCAGCGATGAGTGTTCGGCGAGGGACATATGCGCATTGTGCCATATCAGGCAGGATTCTTCACGCTGCAGGTCCGAATTCGATCGCGCCGCTCACTTGCTTCCGCCCCGCTCTGCTTGGTACCACCACTGCGACAGGGAGAAGGGGTTCATGGCCGCGCCGCGCAGATCCACCGCCGATAATGCGAGCGATCGCGCTGTAAGCGATCTCGCGGGCGCGCGCATTCTCATTGTGGAGGCGCGCTTCTACGAGGATATCGCCGATGCGCTCCTGACCGGTGCAACGCGCGCGCTGGAAGAGGTCGGCGCGCTCTTCGAGCGTGTGAGCGTGCCGGGCTCCCTGGAGGTGGCGCCCGCCATCGCCATGGCGCTCGAGGCCGCCGAGCGCTCCGGCAAGCCCTATGAAGGCGCGGTCGCGCTCGGCTGCGTGATACGCGGGGAGACGCTGCATTTTGAGATCGTTTCGCAGGAATCGGCGCGCGCTCTGCTGGACTTGGCGGTCACGCGCCGCTTCCCGATCGGGAACGGCATCCTTACCGTCGACACCGACGCCCAGGCTTGGTCGCGCGCCCGGCCGGACGAAGCCGACAAGGGTGGCGACGCGGCGCGAGCGGCGCTTTCGCTCGTGCGGCTCGCGCGCCGCCTTGCCGCGGGTCGACCATGACCCGTGCGGGTGCGCCGAAGGATGAGCGCAAGGCCAATCGCCGCGGCGCCGCCCGGCTGGCGGCCGTACAGGCGCTCTACCAGATGGACATCGCGGGCACCGGCCTGCACGACATCCTCGCCGAGTTCGAAAGCCACTGGATCGGCCGAGAGGTCGAGGGCGCGCAATATCTGCCGGCGGAGGCGGCGTTCTTCCGCGATGTCGTGTCCGGCGTCGTGCGGGAGCAGCGCAGCCTCGATCCGCTGGTCGACAAGGCGCTGGCGGAAGGCTGGCCGCTCAAGCGGATCGAGGCGATCTTACGTGCGGTGCTGCGCGCCGGTGCCTACGAACTTGGCCATCGCAGCGACGTCCCGGCGCGCGTCGTCGTTTCCGAATACGTCGACGTCGCCAATGCCTTTGTCGACAAGGACGAGACCGGGATGGTCAATGCCGTGCTCGATCAGATTGCGCGCCAGTTCCGCAGCGACGAGTTCACCGCGCGGTGAGTCGGGCCGGCGCGTTCAATCTCTGCCGCGGCCGCCGAGATCGCAGTACGAGGGATCTTCCTTGATCGTGCAATCCGGCCGATAGATCGTTGCATTCGGCGAGAAGGGCGCGGCCAGCCGATTGGGCGCGTCGAAGCCGGCCCAAGCCGCGGCCGGCGGGGTGACGATTGCGAAAGCAATCGCCAAGGCGAGCGCATGCTTCATCATGGTGGGCCTCATGTTTCTGTTCCCCACGCTCAATCTAGGGAAAGGCGCGGGTGCGGTATGTGATCCTCGTCACACTTACGCGACGTAGTTGAAGGGACGAAGAAGCCCCGGGCCGTGGCCCGGGGCTTTCAAACGGACCGGCAGAACGCGAGATTAGAAGCTGCCGTTCCGGGTGCCGGATTCGCGCTGCAGATCGAACCGGACATTGGCATCCGGATCGGCGCCGAGGTACTGGTTTCCGGTGGTCACGCTCACGCTGTTGTCGTTCTGGTGGGCGGGGCGAGCCAGCGCCGGCGACGCAATCGCGGTGGCAAGCGCGGCAAAAATAACGAGGGTCTTCATCTCATCGCTCCATTTTTAGCGTTTCGATGGACCGTATGTGCGATGCACAAGGAAATGCTGCAACGCACAAGAGCGTGAAGCCGGCGTGCGGTCGCATTGACAACATTGTGATGTAGAATTGGCGAGGCGGATCAGTCGGTTACGAAGTGCAGCGCGACCGGGCTGCGGAAATTCGACGACGAATTCCAAGCGAGTTCCTTGTCGGCGGCGAGATGATAATCCGGCACGCGCGCGAGGAAGCGGCGCATCGCGACCGCGGTGACGAGTCGCGCCATCTGGCTGCCGAGGCAGAAATGCTTTCCCACCCCAAAGCCCAGATGACCCTGCGGCTTGCGATCGATATCGTACACGTCGGGATCGGGGAATTTCCGCCAGTCGCGGTTGCCGGACCCAAAAGCGAGGGCGACCCTGTCGCCGACGCGCATGCTTTGACCATGGAGATCGGTTGCGCGCATGACGACGCGCTTGAATCGCTGCGCCGACGTATTGAAGCGTAGTGACTCCTCGATCGCCGGTTCGATCAGCGCCGCGTTCGCAACGACGCGGCGACGCGCGTCGGGATGATCGTGCAGATTGAGCGCGAACATGCTCATGAAGCTCGACAGCGATTCGACCCCGGCCATGACGAAAGTGGCGGTAGTGAGCACGATCTCACGCTCACTCAGCCGATCGCCATCGATCTCCGCCTCGGCGAGGTGGGTGATGAGGTCGTCTGTCGGGTTCGCGCGACGCACTGCCACCTCGGCGGTGAGGAAGTCGCTGAGTTCCTTGAACGCGGCGATATGCGCGGCGTTGCGCCCCTTCACGGCTTTGTCGGTCGAAACCGCAAGGATGACCTTGCGCCTGATGTCGGCATGATCGCGTTCAGGCAGGCCCATGGTGCGAAAGAGCAGGCCCACCGTGATCTGACTGGAAAAATCGTTGATGAACTCGAACGCTTTCGCCTCGCAGATGCGCGCCAGCGCGCGGTCGGCAATTTCGATTGTCGGAGCAACGAGGAGCTCGATGTTCTTGCGGGCGAAAGCGGTTTGGCTCAGCGCCCGCAACCGGTCGTGACGGGGCGGGTCGGTCGTTCCCAGCGTTGCGCCAGCGCGACCGGGAAGCTCATCGATCATATTGCCTTGCGCGGACGAGAAGGTTTCCCACTCGCGCGCCGCCCGCACGATGTCGTCATAGCGTGAGAGGATCCAAAGCTGGGCGCTCTCGCTCCAATAGCAGGGATATTGCTCGCGCAGGATTTCGTAGTACGGAAAGGGATCGGCATCGATGGCTGGCGAATAGAGATCAAATGCTTCCATCGGGCGTCCGGAAATCACGCTTAATTCTAGTTGGTCGAGGCTATCATGCGCGCTGACACCAGTCACTTGAGCGGCGGATTCCCATGAACGAGGCGAAGGCAGCGGAGTCGGGCGAGGATCGCCTCATCGCGCGCTATTTCAAGCCGCTTGCCACGCATCCCGGCGCTTTCGAGTTGTTGGACGACGCCGCGGCGATCGCGCCGCCGCCGGGTTGCGACCTCGTGCTCAAGGCCGATGGCATCGTCGCCGGGATGCATTTCTTTCCCGATGATCCGCCCGATCTGGTGGCCAAGAAGGCGCTGCGGGTGAATCTGTCCGATCTCGCGGCAAAGGGCGCGCAGCCGCTCGGATTCCTGCTGACCTTGGCGCTCCCGGCCGAGATCGGGGATGCGTGGCTGACGCCATTCGCGCGCGGGCTCGGCGCGGATGCGGCGCAATTCGCGTGCCCGCTGTTCGGCGGTGATACCGACCGCACGACGGGGCCGATCACGATATCGATTGCGGTCGTCGGCGCGGTGCCGCACGGCAAGATGGTGCGGCGGGCCGGCGCCAAGCCCGGCGACCGCGTGGTGGTCACCGGTACGATCGGCGATGCCGCGCTCGGTCTGCTCCTGCGGCGGGATGGCTCGGCCGCCGCGCGTTGGGCACTTGCAGAGGACCAGCGGGACCATCTCGCGAACCGCTATCTGGTGCCAGAGCCACGCCTCGCCATCGCGGACGGACTGCGCGCCCATGCGTCGGCTGCCATGGATGTCTCCGATGGGCTGGCCGGCGACCTTGCCAAACTCTGCCGCGTCTCGGGGGTTGCAACCGAAATCGAGGTTACGCGCGTGCCGCTGTCGAGCGCCGCGCGCGCCGCGCTCGCGAAGGAGCCCGCGCTGATCGAAACGATCATCACCGGCGGTGACGACTATGAGGTTCTGGCATGCGTGCCGGCCGATGCGGTCGAGGCCTTGCGCCGCCAGGCCTCGGCGGCCGGTATCGCGGTCACCGAAATCGGCACGGTGGCGGCCGGGCAGGGCCAGGCGCGTTTCGTCGATGCGCGGGGGAAGCCGCTTGCGCTCGCGCATCCCTCGTTCAGTCATTTCTGAGCGGCGCCCGCCGCGCTGGGATGACGGTCAAACCTTCCCCCTGCTAGTCTCGGCCGATCAGGGCAACCGGACCCAGGACGCGATGTTGCCCGCCAAGAAGCGTGGGGAGGAAAGGTCATGTCATTTCCGCGTTCGGTATTGGCAGCGCTATCGATGTTCGCGTTGGTGGGCGGGCCCGGGACGGGCGCAGCTCAGCCGGTCGCCGCAGAGCCGACAATCATTCGAATTGGAGCCGTGGTGGATCAGACCGGAGGCAGCACGTCGCCGCTTTACCGCGCTGCTGTCGAGCTGGCGGCAAGCCAAATGAATACGGCTCTCGATCGCAGCGGCAGCAGGGTGAAATTCGAAGTGATCTTCGGGGATTCCAAGAGCAATCCTCCTTTCGCGCAATCAGAGGCGCTCAGGCTGATCAATCAGGAGCAGGTGAAGGCGCTGGTCACCGACAGCAGCGGGGTCACCGTCGCGATCAACAAGCTCAACTACGATGCGGCCACGGCCGCAAAGCAGAAAGTCCCAATCACGTGCTTTCAGTGCTCATCCAGCTTCATCAATGATCCCAACGTGACGGAGTCCGATCCGCTGACGCAGGCGGCGGAACGCGATGCCGACAACTGGTTGTTCCGGGTGTTTTACGTCGCGAAGTACGAAGCCGCCGTCCTGGCACAAATTGCCCTCGGCAAGACGGACGGGGGCAAAGGCAACGGCGACGGCAAGTTCAAGATCGGAATTCTTGCCGATGCGGGCCATCGCGCGCTCGCGGCCGGCATCGCCGCGATCCTGCCGTCGTTCTACAAGGACCCGGCGTCCACCGAGATCATCTACATGTCGGCGCTCGATAAGCTCGGCGCGGACTGGGCCAAGGTGCTCGGCACCGCCGACGGGCGGACCGGGAACACCGACGGCGGGCCCGATATCGTCATTGTCGCGATGCTGCCGGAAGCGGCGGCAGAGGCGATCAAGATTTATCGGCAGAGTGGCCACGCCGTCCCGATCCTGTCGAACAACAGTTTCCGACGGAATTATATTCTCAAGCAGATCGGCGCCGCCGCGAACGGGCTCGAAGGCAGTTCAGTGATGCTCGCCGACAACAGCCGGTCAGGCGAAGCCTTCCTCGAGGCGTTCCAGGCCGCCACGGGGCAATCTCCGGAAATGACGTCGTCGGGCGCCTACGACTCGACGGTCGCCCTCATGCTCGCCGCGCTGGTGGCCGCGGGCGATGCCAAGCATCCACGCGACGTGGCTCCAGGGGATATCCGGGACGGGCTCGCGAAGATCAACCAGAGTGGCGGCCAGAAGGTCCGCCCGACCGTCGAGGATTTCGGCACGGCCATCAAATTGATCGCGGAAGGCAAGCCGATCAATTATGAAGGCGCTTATGATGCAGACGACTGGGACGCGGTCGGCGACATGTTTCCGCCGCTGGTTCATTGGAAGGTGGAGAACCAGCAGTTCGTGGAATATGAACTCTACCGCTGCAGCCCGCAGCAGCCGCTGTGTCCGGTCAAATAGCACGCATCAGAGCGCCGCTGCGCCGCCCGCGATGGGCGCTGTTGCCGGCATCCTCCGGCGCCAGAGCGATCATCGATAGCTGAGGAAGACGGAGGGGCATTCCCATGCACGACACGACTGCTTTGGCGCGACCGGCAACCGCATACAATCCGGCCGACAATCCGCGGTTTTCCAAGCTGCATCGCCGCTTTCCGACCGTTGCCTATCTGCGCCGACGCGCCCGTCGATATGTGCCGAGCTTTGCCTTCGAATATATGGACGGCGGCGCCGGCGCGGACGGCGGCATCGCGCGCAACTGGAGCGCGCTCGATGCGGTCGAGTTGGTGCCGCGTTACGGCATCACCACCGCGCTTCCGCCCGTCGATGTCGAGGTGTTCGGCAAACGCTACTCCGCACCGATCGGTGTCGCGCCCATGGGCGGCCCCTCGATCGTGTGGCCGGGGGCCGATCAATATCTCGCGGCCGCCGCGCAACGCGCGCGTGTTCCCTATACCCTCGGACTCGTCGGTGGGATGACGGTCGAGCGCGCTGCCGAGATCGCGCCCGACGTGCTCTGGTTCCAGCTCTACCGCTGTTCGCGCAACGAGCATGCGATCGGCTTCGATCTGCTGCGCCGCGCCGAGGCGGTCGGGGTGCACGTATTGGTTCTTACCCTCGACGTTCCGGTGCGCACCACACGTCCGCGCGAGGTTGCCGCCGGCATCACCTCGCCGTTCCGGCCGGATCTGCGCATGATCGCCGGAATATTGAGCTCGCCCGGCTATCTCAGATCGCTGTGGACGCACGGGCAGCCGCGCTTCGGCAATCTCAGGCCCTATACCGCCGACACCGCGGACGTGAACGAGGTCGCGGCCTTCGTGCGGAAGGAAATGGGCGGCGCCTTCACCTGGGACGAAGTCGCGCGCTATCGCGAGCGCTGGAAGCGGCCGCTGGTGGTCAAAGGGATTCTCCATCCCGCCGATGCCGAGAAGTGCGTCGCGCTTGGGGTTGATGGCATCATCGTGTCCAACCATGGCGGACGCCAGGTCGAAGGCCTGCCCGCGCCGATCGACGTGCTTCCAGCGATCGCCGGCGCCGTCGGTGGTCGTGCCACTGTGATGCTGGATAGCGGCATCCGCTCGGGCCTCGACGTCGTGCGCGCGGTGGCGCTGGGAGCCGACTTGGTATTTGCAGGCAAGGCCTTCCTGTGGGGCCTGGGTGCGCTCGGTGCGGAAGGCCCCACCCACGTGCTCGATCTCATGATTGACGAAATGAAGTCGGTATTCGGCCAAGTGGGCGCGCTGCATCCCCCGGAAGCGCGCTCGGCGGTGATCCGCCATCCCGGCGCGCTGCACTTCTGATCTGCACACCGGGTATTGGTTTATTCTCGAACCTCCCGCTAGAAGAAATCTATTCCACGCGAATCCGGTTTCGGAGGACGCAGATGTCGGCTGTTGCCGAACCCGTTGCTGACGTGCTCACGGGTGACCGTCTCGCCCGGCGCAACGCGCTGGTGCTGGCGATCGCGCAGGCGCTCGCCGGGGGCAACAATACGGTGCTGGTCGCGACAGCTGCGATTGTCGGGACCATGCTGGCTCCCGACAAAGGACTGGCGACGCTCCCGATCAGCATCTTCGTGCTGGGAATGTGGATGGGCACGCTGCCGATGGGCGTGCTGGCGCGTCGGCTCGGCCGTCGTAACGCGCTACAGATCGGCACCGTCTGCGGCGTGCTGACCGGTTTGATCTGCTGCGTTGCCGTGCTGCAAGGTTCGTTCCTCCTGTTCAATATTGGCGCCGTGTTCAGCGGCCTGTACGCCTCCGGGCATCAGTCCTATCGCTTCGCTGCCGCCGACACCGCGAGCGAAGAGTTTCGGGCGAGGGCAATTTCGTGGGTTCTGGTGGGCGGCATTTTCGCCGGCGTGGTCGGAGCGCAGCTCGTGATCGCGACGCAGAATCTATGGCCGCCATACCTCTTCGCCGCGACCTATATCGGGCAGTCCGCGCTCGCGCTGATCGCGGGCGCGGTGCTGATGTTTGTGAACATACCCAAGCCGCCGCCGCGCTCAGTCGTGGGTGACGGTCGCCCGCTCTTGGAGATCGCCCGGGAGCCGCGCTTCGTCGTGGCGGTCGTCTGCGGCGTTGCGGCCTATTCGATGATGAACATGGTGATGACCTCGGCGCCGCTCGCCATGGTCATGTGCAACCATTCGGTCACGGACGCAACCCTCGGGCTGCAGTGGCATGTGCTCGGCATGTACGCGCCGAGCTTCTTCACCGGTGCGCTGATTGCCCGCTTCGGGCTCGAGCGTGTCACCGGTTTGGGCTTTGCGCTGATCATTGTCGCCGCTGGAATCGGAATCGCCGGTATTTCGCTTTGGCATTTCTGGATCGGGCTCGCGCTGCTGGGTGTCGGATGGAATTTCGCCTTCATCGGTGCCACCACCATGGTGACGCACTGCCATCGGCCGAACGAACGCAACAAGGTGCAGGCGTTCAACGATTTCCTTGTCTTCGGCTCGATGGCCATCGGCTCGTTCTCGTCGGGTCAGCTGCTGGCGAGCTTCGGCTGGGCCACGGTCAACGAGGTTGTGTTCCCGGTCGTGCTGGCCGCGGGTACACTGCTGGTTTGGAGCACGTTGCGTCGCCGCGCGAGCTACGTCTGATTTAAGGGGTCAGTAGTGGCGGTATCATCGGACCGACGCGCGCGGTTGCCCGCGAAGGGAGCCGGGCTTGAGCAACTCCGCACCACGATGTCCCACTTGCGAAGGCTAACGGCATCGGTCGAGGGCTGCCGTTAATCAAACGTCATCAAAGCGGCGCACGTGGTCGTGAGCGATCTTGCCGCCCCGGGTCAAAAGTTCCAGATTGGCGCGAGAGCGTCGCAGAGGGACTGCGTCCGTTTGCGGGTGCAGCGCCATTACCAAACCGGGATGAGCTGTGCTGGCCAGCGAGCACCGGCGCGCAACGCGCGCTGCCGCGTACGCGTCTGCCACGCGCTTTCGTACACAGCGTTGTCAACAGAGTGGAGAAGGCGATGAGAATTGTACTAGGTGCGATTGCCGTGTCGGCAGCCTTGATCGCAACCGACGCCTCCGCGCAAGGCGTGAATCTGACTGGCCCATATCGATGCATGCAGGGCTGCGTAGCCGCCCGCCCAGGCGATGTCGCCTTCGTCACTCAAAACGGGTGGGAACTCAACCTTGTCAACGAAGCCGGCCAAGCCTCTCGCGGCTGGGTGGACTACCCGGGCCGCATCTGGATTGCCCGTGCAAATCTCGGCGCGATCTATTCCCCGGACGGCATGACGATCCAATTCGACAACGGCACGATCTGGCAGCGGGCACCCGAGGTGCCGCCTGGCCCGCCGCCCCGTCGACGTCGCCGGTGAGGTTGCGGACGAAGCCGCAATCCTCCACGCCGGCATCGCAACGCGGGAAGCCTTCCCGCGTCGGATTCGAGGGCCAAACGCTGCGCAGCGTTTGGCCCTCTGCTGTGACTGACGGAAAATTTCCCCGCATTCGGCCGCACGCGGGCATATACATTTTCCTCTGCCTTCCGGTGAGTCGTTCCTGAGCGCGAAGTGCCGCAGTCGGCGGCGCTTGGAAACGGCCTCCCACGGCCTATCTTTGACGATACCGATGTTTCGGGACATATTGAATCCGCAAGAAACCCGAGGCGAGCGTGCAAACCGGACAACAGGGCGGCCAGATTGGCGATCTGCCTCTTGCGCCCAGAAGCATCGCCTGCATGGCAGGTCTAAGACTGGCGGTTGTGGCGGCCATTGCAGGCACCGTGCTCCTCTCGGCCTGCGGCCAGCAAACGGACTCGCAACAGCCGCCGGCGCAGCAGCAGACCGCAACGGACGAGCAGTCGCGCAAGGATGCCGACGAGAAGGCCTGGAACGAGGCGGTCAGCTCCGGGACCGCGGCCGCCTTCAATAGCTATATCCAGAACTTCGGCTCGGGTGCGCACGTGAGCGAGGCGCGCGAGCGGGTTGTCGCGCTCAACGAGCAAGCCCGCAAGCAGGCTGACGAGAAGGCCTGGGCTGATGCTCAGCGTGCCGGTACCGTTGCCGCCTACAACACCTACATCCAGAACTTTGCCTCTGGTGCGTATGTCGCGGAGGCCCGTCTGCGCATCACGGCGCTCAACGAAAAGGCCCGCAAGGATGCGGACGAGAAGGCCTGGGCGGATGCCGTGCGCACCGGGACCACCTCGGCGTTCAATACATATCTGCAAAACTTCGGGGCCGGCATGCATGCCGCGGAGGCCCGGCAGCGCATTGCCGCGCTCGACGAGCAGGCCCGCAAGGACGCGGACGAGAAGGCCTGGACCGACGCCGTCGGCACCGGCACTGCTGCGGCGTTCAACGGGTATATTCAGAACTTCAGCTCCGGCGCGCACATCGCCGATGCGCGCCAGCGGGTCGCCGCGCTCGAGGCGCAGGCGCGCAAGGAAGCCGACGACAAGGCTTGGGCGGACGCCCAGAAGGCGGGCACGACCTCGGCTTACAATACGTATCTGCAGAATTTCGGCACCGGGGCCTACGCCGCGGATGCGCGCCGCCGGGTCGCCACGCTCGATGCGCAAGGGCGGAGGGAGGTGCCCACCGTCGACATTCAGAAAACCTGCCAAGCCGCGGCCGGCGTGATGGTCAGCCTGTTGGGTGGGGGCACGACCGACCAGGACGTCAAAGGATGCCTGGACTCGGAGCAAAAGGCCCGAGAGCAAATCATCAAGGATCAGGCGACGTATTCGGCAGTCGACAAATCGCGATGCATGCGAACAACGGTTTATCTCCCGAGCTATGTCGAATGGCTCACTTGCCTTGAGATGGAAAGAGACGTGCGGAAGATGCAGGTGGGGCAACCAAGCACTCCCTCGACCACGACCCTGCCGAAGGTGAGGCCGGCCACCAATTGGTGAGCCGGGGCAGGGCCGCATCCTCAGAGCATTTTTGCTGGGGGTCGGCGCGCTGAGCTCTGAAGAATTCAACAAATCCGGGCATTTTCGAGCGTTGCGTCGCAACACCGTTTTTGGCAATGTCCGCGCCACTTTCGGCCGGGGCTTTGGGCGACCAATCGGGCTCGGCGCAGCGGCGACCGTGCAAAGATCCTATTGCCCGGTACGCTTCACAAACCCGGGGTTTCGACAATGACGGCTCTCTGGCTGATCGTCCTTTGTGGCGTGCTCGCCATCATCTACGCCGCATGGGCGGCACGTTCCGTGCTCGAGGCGGATCCGGGCAACGCGCGGATGCAGGAGATCGCGGCAGCGGTCCGCGAAGGCGCGCAAGCCTATCTCAAGCGCCAATACACCACGATCGGCATCGTCGGCATCGTGATCTTTTTCATCCTCGCGTACTTCCTCGGCTGGCTGGTGGCGTTCGGATTCCTCATCGGCGCGGTGCTTTCGGGAGCCGCCGGCTTCATCGGCATGAACGTCTCCGTGCGCGCCAATGTGCGCACCGCCCAGGCCGCGATCCGCTCGCTCGCCGATGGCCTGGAGCTCGCTTTCAAGGCGGGCGCCATCACCGGCCTCCTGGTCGCCGGCTTGGCGCTTCTCGGCGTCACGCTCTATTTCGGTTATCTCATCGGTACGCGGCACCTGGCGCCTGATGACCGTACCGTCGTCGACGCTCTGGTCGCGCTGGGATTCGGGGCATCGCTGATCTCGATCTTCGCCCGTCTCGGCGGTGGCATCTTCACCAAGGGCGCCGACGTCGGTGGCGATCTCGTCGGCAAGGTCGAGGCCGGCATCCCGGAGGATGATCCGCGCAATCCGGCGACCATCGCCGACAACGTGGGCGATAATGTCGGCGATTGTGCCGGCATGGCAGCCGACCTGTTCGAGACTTACGCGGTGACGACGGTTGCCACCATGGTGCTGGCGGCGATCTTCTTCCGCAGCGCCGGCCCCGACGTGTTGCTCAAGATGATGACCTTTCCGCTCGCCATCGGCGGCATCTGCATCATCACCTCCATCATCGGTACGTTTTTCGTCAAGCTCGGCTCCGATCAATCGATCATGGGCGCGCTCTACCGCGGGCTCATCGTGACCGGCGTACTTTCGCTCGCGGGCGTGGCGCTGGTGACGTATCTTCTGGTCGGCTTTGCCAGCGTCCCCGGCCAGTCCTACAGCGGCACCAATCTGTTCCTGTGCGGCGTCGTCGGTCTGGTCGTGACCGGGCTGATCATCTGGATCACCGAATACTATACCGGCACGAATTTCCGTCCGGTGCAGTCGATCGCCAAGGCCTCGGTCACCGGGCACGGCACGAATGTGATCCAAGGCTTGGCCATTTCTCTCGAGGCGACCGCACTGCCGGCGATCGTGATCATCGTCGGCATTCTCGCCACCTACAAACTTGCCGGCCTGTTCGGCATCGCGATCGCCGTGACCACGATGCTGGCGCTCGCCGGCATGATCGTGGCCCTCGACGCCTTCGGCCCGGTGACCGACAATGCCGGCGGCATCGCCGAGATGGCCGGCCTGCCCAAGGAGGTGCGCAAATCGACCGACGCGCTCGATGCGGTCGGCAACACCACCAAGGCGGTGACCAAGGGCTATGCCATCGGCTCGGCCGGTCTCGGCGCGCTGGTGTTGTTCGCGGCCTACAACGAGGACCTGAAATTCTTCATCGCCAACGCGGCCAAGTATCCATACTTCCAAAGCGTCCAGCTCGATTTCTCCCTGAACAATCCGTATGTGGTGGCCGGCCTCCTGTTCGGCGGCCTGCTGCCTTATCTGTTCGGCGCCATGGGCATGACCGCGGTCGGCCGCGCGGCGTCCGCGATCGTGGAGGAGGTGCGGCGGCAATTCCGCGAGAAGCCGGGGATCATGCAGGGTACCGACAAGCCCGATTACGGCCGCGCCGTCGATCTTCTGACGCGCGCCGCGATCAAGGAGATGATCATCCCTTCGCTCCTCCCGGTGCTCTCGCCGATCGTGGTCTACTTCCTGATCTACTGGATCGCCGGCGGCGGACAGGTCGGCAAGTCGGCGGCGTTTTCCGCGGTGGGCGCCATGTTGCTCGGCGTGATCGTCACCGGTCTGTTCGTCGCGATTTCGATGACCTCGGGCGGCGGCGCCTGGGACAACGCCAAGAAATACATCGAGGACGGGCACTACGGCGGCAAGGGCTCGGAGCCGCACAAGGCGGCGGTCACCGGCGACACCGACGGCGATCCGTACAAGGACACGGCCGGCCCGGCGGTCAATCCAATGATCAAGATCACCAATATCGTCGCGCTGTTGCTGCTCGCCGTGCTCGCGCATTGGCGCTGACTTGTTTGTTGAAAAAAGAATCCCCGCGGCGTCCGCCGCGGGGATTCTTTTGGTCCGCCCGGGTGTATTGAAATCCGCGGCCCAGGTTGGGGCGGAGGCCGCGCACAAGCGTTCTAGAACAGCTTGAACATGGCGTTGACGTAGGCGTAGTCCTTGCCGCCGGTCGGCGTGGTGCGGCTTACGAAGTCGAACACCTTGCCGTCCTTCAGGCCGTAATTGGCGAGCCGCTCCACGCGGCGATTCTTGTCGAAATAGATGGCGACGACCCGCTGGTCCACCACCTTCTGCGGCATGAATCCGACCGGCCGCTCCGAGCGCTGGGAAATGTAGTAGAAGGCCTCGCCGCTCACGGTCGCAACCGTCGACGGCGTCCCGAGCACGATCAGAACCTGCTCCTGGGTGGAGCCGATCGGAATCTGTTCGAGCGCCCCGTCGGGGAGGATGTAGCCCCGCTGGTAGGTTTCCGAGAAGCAGCCACCGAGCAACAGGCCGAGCGCCACCGTGGCCGCAATGCTGGCGGCAGCCATGCGAGGCCGGCGAGTCGATCTAGTCATGCGGTACGCGATCCCCATATCACGGTTGCATTCGCTGGCGTCTTGACGTACGCGGCCAGTCATTCGTGCCAGTCGATCCCCCTAGCATACGGCCCCGGGCCCGCCACTAACCCAATGATATTGCGCTTGTTTCGCCGCACCCCGCGGGCCGACACCATCGCGTGTCTCTATGGCACGATCGTGGCACAGGCGCGAATGCGCGCGTTTTACCAAATCTATGGAGTCCCGGATACGGTCAACGGCCGGCTGGAAATGATCATGCTCCATGCCGTGCTCATCCTGCAGCGCCTCGAGCACGAGCCGGCACCGATACGGGCGCTGGGCCAGGGAATTTTTGACCGCTTCTGTCGCGACATGGACGAAAGCATGCGGGAAATGGGGGTGGGGGATCTCACCGTCCCGCGCAAAATGCGGCGCCTTGGGCAAGCCTTCTACGGCCGTCTGGCAACTTACCGGGCGGCGCTCAGCGCGGCTGACGAGGTGCCGCTTGCGGCCGCCCTGCGACGCAATGTATTTGCCGAGGCATCGGCTGGCGCCGGCGTCGATCTGCTCGCGGCTTACGTGCGGGAGGCCGTGCGCGGGTTGGCTTCGCAGAATGGATTCGAGCGCGCGCAACTCGCTTTTCCCGATCCCGAGCAGGTGATGTTGCGCGCGTGACCGACGAGGACGAATCGATGCCCAGGGGTGAAGGCGAAACGACGCGTGCCTGGAACGTGCCGCTCTCGATCAGTGACGTGCCGGAAGGGGGACGGCACCTCGATCTCGCTGCGGATGCGCGGGCACGCGCGGCGGTCGCCGCGCTTGCCGGGCTCGCCGCCCTGCCGCGCCTCGAGGCCAGCTTCGATGTGACACGGCACGGCCGCGGCGGGCTGCGCGTGGTCGGGCACGTGTCGGCAACCGTCGGCCAGACTTGTGTCGTGACGCTGGAACCGCTCGAGAACGAAGTCGAAGAGGACATCGACGTTGTCTTCGTTCCCGCCGCGGCCTCCCCGGACGAAGGTTTTGCGGAGGTCGAAGTCCCGCTCGAGGATGCCCCGGAGCCGCTGGTCGGGGGAATGATCGACCTCGGCGCCATTGCGACGGAATTCCTGATTCTTGGGCTGGACCCGTATCCGCGTAAACCGGATGCGGTCTTCGAGGCGCCCCCCGCCGGCGATGAGGCCGCCCACCCGTTTGCCGCGCTGGCGGAACTCAAGAAAGGCCGGGGTGGCAAGCAGAGGTGAGGCCGGCCCCCTGTTGCGTATCCCACCGACACGGTATGGTTCCGCCATGCCCCACAAAGTCCGCATCGCGCTCGACGCCATGGGGGGTGATCATGGGGCAGCGGTCGTGGTTCCCGGAGCGGAACTGTCGCTCTCCCGTCATCCCGACATCGAGTTCTTGCTGTTCGGCGACCGCGCCGAAGTCGAGCCGTTGGTCGCTGCCCGCCCGCA
>DASSJW010000742.1:0-6221 GCA_035690995.1 Xanthobacteraceae bacterium | reverse complement strand
AAGCGTTTTCCCTGCCACATCACCGCCCACACATCGGTGCAGGCGATCTTGGATTTGCGGGCCGAACACGGCTACGACGGCGCCGACGTCGCCTCGATCCACATTGCCGGCAACGACAAGATGGCGCGCGTCAACAACATCGCCTCCCCCGCCGATATCATGATGGCGCAATACAGCATTCCGTTCTGCGTGGCGCTCGCGCATGTCCGCGATCCGCGCGACCCGCGCTCGTTCGACGAGACCGCGTTGCGTGACCCGCGGATCCGGTCGCTCTGCGAACGCGTGGCCATTACCATCGACGACGACCGCCCCACACCGCTTGCAGCCACCGTCACGGTCACGTTGAGGGATGGCCGCGTGCTGGCACGGTCGGTGACCGGCTTCAAAGGCACGCCGGAGCAGCCGCTCGACCAGGACGAGCTGCGGGAGAAATTTCTGATGCTGACCCGCCATTGCACGGCAGACGATATGGGAGAGATGTTCGATCGCCTGCAGAATCTCGAACGCGAAACCGATCTCGACTGGATCGGCGTCCGTGCGCCTTAGCAGCGACCAGAAGCGCCAACGCGTGCCGAGCCCGGAAATCTCAACCCCTCGACCAGCATGAGGCTGTGTTTCCCATGAGCGACCATGCCGGCGCGCCCAACGTGCATACCCGCAGGATCGCCGAATTCGTTTCTGCCCTGCGCTATGACCGCATCCCCGCGGAGGTGATCGAGCGGATCAAGCTCCTGATCCTCGATTCGCTCGGCTGCGCGATCTATGGCGCACAGCTCGAATGGTGCCGCATCCTGCGCCAGACACTCGAAAGTCTGGACGCCACCCGCACCACATCGGTCTGGGGGACACCGCTGCGCCTCTCTTCCCCGCATGCCGCGCTGGTGAACGGCACCCAGGTGCAAGGCTTTGAACTCGACGACGTTCACCGCCAGGGCGTACTGCACGTGGGTGCCGTCACATTGCCCGCCCTGATCGCGGTGGCGGAGAGCCATGCCAACCTTAGCGGGCGCGACTTTCTGACCGCTGCCGTCGCCGGCTACGAAATCGGCCCCCGCGTCGGACGATGCATGGGGCAGGAGCATATCGGACAGGGCTGGCATTCCGGCGCGACCGTTGGCGTCTACTCGGCGGCCGCCGGCGCCGCGCGCGGGCTGGGACTTTCGGCCGATGAGACCGTGCACGCGCTCGGAATCGCGGGCACCCAATCCGCGGGCCTGATGGCGGCGCAATACGGCGCCATGGTCAAGCGCATGCATGCCGGACGCGCATCGCAGAGCGGGCTTTACGGCGCCCTGCTCGCGCGCAATGGCTTCACCGGCATCGTCGACGTGTTCGAGGCGCCCTATGGCGGCTTTTGCACCACATTCTCGCGCTCGCAGGATCGTTTCGATCTCGATCAGCTCAGCGCCGGGCTCGGCGAGCGGTTCGAGACCATGGGCATCTCGCTCAAGTTCTATTCCTGCGTCGGCAGCAACCATACGACGCTCGACGCCATTCGCGATATTCAGAGCCGGCGCCCGTTCACGCCCGCCGAGGTCGACAGGATCGTGGTCCACGGTTCGCAGGTGACGGTCGATCACGTCGGCTGGCCGTACCGGCCCGAGGGCTTGACGTCGGCGCAACTCAACCTGCCGTTCTGCGTCGCGACGCTGCTCATCGAAGGCGACGTCTTCGTCGATCAGTTCAAGCCCGATGCGGTCACGGATCTCGCACGCATGGAGCTGTCGCGCAGGGTCGAGGTGGTTCACGATCCCGCCATTACCGCGCTGGGCTCGGCGTTCCGGCACAAGGTATGGGTCGAGGTCCGATTCCGCGACGGCTCGCAGGAGAGCGAGACCCGGGAGGCTCCGCGCGGCAGCGAGCAGTCGTTCGCCACAGCGAACGACATCATCGACAAGTTTCGCAAGCTCACACGTGCCGCGATGACCGAGACGCAGCAGGCCGCGCTGGTCGAGGCCGTTCTCGATCTGGAAAAACTGTCCACGAGCAAGCGACTGGCCGACCTGCTGCGGCCGCAATAGACTGGAATGGCACAGCAACAGGGCCCGCACCCGCGGCTTGCTGCACGCCCCCATGGTACGACGATGCAGCGTTTTATGACGTCGCTCATTCGTTCTGCTTCCCCTTTCCGTGAGCGCCGTCAAAGTATAATCTGATTGTACCGCGGCCTGCCGGCATGCTCGCGGCCCAGAAGAAACTGGTCCAGAATGTGCTTCTGGAGCAGTGTGCACCGAAACCGAAGCGCTGTTCGCGCGATGGGAGTCCGACAATGAACGATGACTTTGAGAGCAAACGAAAAGAGGTTACTCACATCGTAAGCGAGTTGAACGGCCGACAGTTGTCGAGGCGCGGCCTCCTGGATCGTCTCAAAGGGCTCGGCGTCGGCTTCGGAGCTGCCTTCATGTTGGGCATGAAGGAGACGCATGCACACAACGCCGCCGACGCAACGGCCAAGCTCAAGTCCACAAACGCCCCACTCAACAACATCATCGAAGAGGGATCGCCGACAGGTTCCGTCGGCGAACTTGAGGGTGCGACGCAGGCCGAGGGTCGTCCGGTCCAGACTGCGGCGTATTTCCGGGGCTACAGGCGAGTTTTCAGGCGGGTCTACGGCCGCATCTAGAGCCTCCTGCAGTGAAATGCTCGGCGTTTCGCCGTGGTAGGTGCGAAAAGCCAATAGCGACTAGACTGTCGCGCGCGCGTACGGTCTTGTGTCGATTGAACGGCATGCGCGGTTGGGTTCGTGTGTCGGACTTTGACGGGCGGCAGGCAGCCAACAGGCGCGGATGAGCCGTGAAAACCCTCGACATGCCCGCTGCTGCGCCGGCAAACACAAGGGCTGCTGTGTCCGCTCTGGCTAAGCCCCCGATATTCACGTTCGTGCTGGTCAAGCTCGCTTCCCGCTGCAACATCAATTGCACGTACTGCTATTGGTTTCGCGACCCTGAAGTCTACAACAAGCCGCCCGTGCTGACCTTGGAAGCCGAGGATGCATTTTGCTCCAGGCTTGAGCAGCACATCCGCGAATTCAGGCTGGATCAATTCCTGCTGGTGTTTCACGGGGGAGAACCGCTTCTTTTTCCCAAGCGTCGCTTCATCGACCTTCAGAAGAAACTACAGGACATCCAGAGCCGCACGGACTGTCGTATCGCACGCGGCGTGACCACCAACGCAATCCTCATCGACGAGGGGTGGGCCGATCTGCTCAAGGCTCATGACGTGAGTGTCACTGTGAGCCTGGACGGTCCGCCGGACATCAACGATAAGCACCGTGTGGATTTCAAGGGCCGGGGCACGCTCGCGGGCACGTTGCGCGGCATCGAATTCCTCAGGGCGGCCGGGATCGAGCCTGGCCTTATCTCGGTGTGCAATCCGGGCACGGATCCGCAGCGCGTCCTTGAGTATGTCGTCAACGAGCTCGGCATCAAGCAATTCGACATCCTTCCACCGGACGCAACGCACAGCGATCAGCCTCCACGGATCGACGACTATTTCATCAAGCTGTTCGACGTCTGGCTCGACCATTATGCCGATCAAGGCGTCCGCATCAGCACGCTGGATGCGATGATAAGGGGCTTGACCGGACATCTGTCGGTTTCGGACACGATCGGTCTCGGACCGATCGACACCGTAACCCTGATGACGGATGGCTCGCTCGAGGCGCTCGACGTGCTGAGGATTGCGGGCGCCGGCTGCACCGCATCGAATTCGAACGTTCGTGACAACACGCTGCAGGACGTACAGAGCGATCCAGTCTGGCGGGAAGCCTTTCATGCCAGCATGCACCTGCCCGAGGTCTGCCAGAAATGCGAATTCCTGGATTCATGCGGAGGCGGCCATCTCGCGCAACGGTGGTCGGCTGAGCGCAGGTTCGACAACCCCAGCGTCTACTGCGAGAGCTGGAAACGCATCTTTGAGCATATCTGGGGTCGAATTGCTCCGACATTGATTCTCGAATACGAGGCAGCGCCGCCAGGCCAGCCGCGGCGCATCCCGGCGGCGTCGCTGTGAGATCGCATTCACATTGATCGAATCCGAACTTGCTTCGGCGCCGGCCGTCGCCTGGGTCGGCGCCGCAGGCGACTCCGGAAGACCGCTGACGCTGCGTTTGCAGCTCTTCGACATCGCGGCTGCAAGTCAGCTACGGACGACCTGATGCTTCGTACAGCTATTTTGCAAGGGTTTCCGGCTTCGGCGCGGTCGGGCCGACCAGGCCGGAAAGGAAGCTTCCGACATCGGACGAATTGAGCGGCGACAGCAGACGCCGCTCAATTGGGGAAATATCGGACGGCGTTGTCGAGCCGCCAACCGGCGGACTTTCGGCAGGCGGCAGCGGTAAATCGGCATTGCCCGACGGCCATGCCGGAGCCGTCATGTCCTCGTGCCGCGCGCCACGTTCGGATGGTGACTGCACCGGCGGGCGCGACGGCGCCGCCTGCCGGTTGCCGAAGATAGTGGGCAAGCCATCCCTGCCGCTCCCGATGATCACGATCTTCGAATTTGTGGACTGCGCAAGTTGCAGCGTCGCATCGATGCCGCGCCATTGCAGATAGGAGTCCGAAATCCCCTGGCTGACGATCTGCTGAAAATCACGTATCCCCTCGGCCTCGATCCTCTTGCGCTCGGATTCTCTTTTCTCGCGCTCCACGCGAAACGTGTACTCTTCCGAAATGTAGTACTGCTCGGTCTTGCGATTGATCGCATTGACGACGAACGGCGGCAGCTCGATGCCATACAAGAGAGTGTCATAGAGGATGAACAGATCCGACAGGGCGACGGGTCCCATCCTCTTCTCGCTTGCCTTCTCCAAGGTGCGCTGGCGGATTTTGTCCTGGATTTCCTGACGCGCCGACGAATACACCTGCTCCGCGGTGTAATGAGCAATGACTTCGCGCGTCAGACTGCCGATTCCCGGCTGCGCGATCAGTTGCAGGAAATTCGGACCGATTGCCTTGTGGAGGATGGCGACGCCGTCGCGCTGCAGTCGAAACCGGGCGTTGATGGACGCCGTCAGGCTCACGCCGTCGCTGGAGATGGCGTTGTAAGTCTCCGTGATGGATTGCAGCCTCAGATCGTACATGAACAGCTCGTTCCAAGGCCAAACGAGGTGGAGGCCCTCGTCCTTCAATTCCCTTGGATCGAGCACGGTACCCCCGCCGAAGCGTTTCCAGAGGACGCCGACATGTCCGCTCGGCACCGTCACCACCACGTGAGGAAAGAGCACGACGGCCACAAGCACCGTCACCATCAAATAGATCACCGCAATCGGCAGCTGGCGGTCGGTGAACCGCCGCCATCTGGATCTTGCCGTTGGCGGGGGCGGCGTACCGTCCAGCGAAAGGGGGTACTTTTTCATCAGCCGTTCTCCACCGCATGCAGCCGGCGGTTTACTCGACTCCCGCCGGCGTCATCGGTCCGGTCGCTGCCGTCCCGCGCACCGATCTGCCGCTCATTCGGTCCGTGTCTCAGGCGTCAGCAACTGCTCGGGCAGACGTGCATCGCCCGCAATGCGACGCGGTCGGCTGGTCTTCACGCTGCCGCAGCAAGAAATAGCACATTCCGCGTTCGGTTGTACCCGCGAGCGCGCCGCCGCAATCGCTGACCCGGCGGGCAACGCCTGCTGGCCTCGTTCCGGACGGGCGGGCAAACACCCCTGCGGTCCGTCGCCGTGATCCATCCCATCACGATCCGCCGGGCCTGCTGCACCTACGACCGCGTCACCGATCCACGCCTGTGACCCAAAAGCTACACCTCAGCGCTTTTTGGCCGATTGCGGCGCAACTCCACAATTGCCGCCAATTCACCGCGCACGACTACCCATGGCCGCAGGCAATGCAGCCGCCAGAACACGAGGGGGTAGTGCGATGCGTGAGTTTTCAGAAATTGAGATCCCTGATACGGCGCCCTACAAGGAATGGCTCGGAATGGTCGGCTCGATGGTGCTGGCGGTTCTGGTCTGCGCATTTCTGTTTTCGACCGGCGTGTTCAGCTGAGCTTGTCCGGGCGCGGGCGCGTCGACGAAGGACGCAGAATAGCGCGTGCCGATGCACGACCGCCGCAGCGGTGGCTGCATCGCTGCGGGCAAACCGGGCCTGACAACGGGCACGCCATCGCGACAGCGGCCGCGGAGCCAGAATAATAGTCCTCAGACGCCTGCGCGTGAGCAGGCCGGCCTGGGCGGGGCCTGTTGAACGATCAGAGCGCAGCCTTGACGATCCGCC
>DASSJW010000741.1:0-4473 GCA_035690995.1 Xanthobacteraceae bacterium | reverse complement strand
GAGCGTGTTGTAATGCGCCGACATGTTCCGCTCCCTGTTCTTGGTGCCCTCGCTGGCTTGTCACGCCAGCAGGAGGTGCGATTGCCGGACGAGCCGGGCCGAATGTGAGGCAGGTTACAGATGAACGTCGAGAATGAATGTGATGGCGGTCACAGAAGCTCTCATTCGGGTCCGTTAGTCGATTGCAGCAGGCAGAACGGGGGCAAAGGGTATCACCCGCGCGATCCGAGACAATTGCCCGCTCACGGTCCAGTCGTTATGATTTGCCTCGCCTTTTTGGTTGCGATCAGCGGCTGGCGCGTTACCCGGCACCTAAGGGTCCGCGCGCGACCATGGCATGCGCGTTCGGACGATGAGGACACACGCAAATGGCGTACATGATTCCGCGCCTCATCCTTCTCGTACTTTTGACGTGCTTTGCGGGAATCGTCCCGGCTTCTGCGCAGCAAGGCGATACCCGGGTGGCGCTGTTGATCGGCAATGCCGCGTATCCGGATGCCGAGGCGCCGTTGCGGGATCCGGTCAACAACGTGCGTGCGCTGGGCGAAGAACTGCGACAGCGCGGCTTCGACGTCGACATCCGCGAGAACCTCAGCAAGGAGGCGATGCGTGCGGCGATTGATCGCTTTTACGGCAAGATCAAGTCCGGTTCGACGGCGCTGCTTTTCTTCAGCGGCTATGGCATCCAGTCGGACCGGCAGACCTATGTGATCCCGGTGAATGCGCAGATCTGGACCGAAGCCGACGTGCGGCGTGACGGCTACAGTCTCGACATGCTCCTGGCCGAGATGAACAAGCGCGGGGCAGCCGTCAAGATCGCCATTCTCGACGCCTCGCGGAGAAATCCATTCGAACGGCGCTTCCGCGCCGTCGCCGGCGGACTCGCCCCCGTCATCGTGCCGAAGGGAACGGTGGTGATGTACGCGGCCGCACCGGGTGCCGTCGCGCGCGATGGCGACCGCGCGGCCTTCGTGAGCGAATTGATCAAGGAGATTCGCGCCCCCGGCAGGATCGAAGAGGCCTTCAATCGTACGCTTGTCGGCGTCTCGCGGGCATCTCAGGGCGAACAGGTGCCGTGGTTTTCCTCTTCGCTGGTCGAGGACTTCTCGTTCGCAACGACCGCACGGGCGGCCCCGGAGCCGTCGCCGCCCGTGGTCCAGGCTGAGAAAAAGCCTGCGGCTCCGCCGCCCGTGGTCGAGGCCGAGAAGAAGCCCATCACACCGCCCGACCCGGACGCCAACGCCCGCCGTGATTACCAGTCCGCGGAACGCGTCGGCACCCGCAAGGGCTGGGAAGACTTCGTGGCCAAATATCCATCCGGACGCTATGCCGATCTGGCGCGTGAGCAGATCGCACGATTGGCGCCTCCAGCCCCGCCAGCCGCCCGCGCAGAGGACCCCGCCATCAAGGAACTCGACACCAAAATCCAGCTCAATCCCGGCGATGCCGTCGCCTACTACAAGCGCGGCCAGCTGCACGCGCAGCAAGGCAATTACACGCGCGCAGTCAAGGACTTCGATGAGGTTCTTCGACTCAATCCCCGGGACCCCGAGGCACTCAATAACCGATGCTGGGCGCGCGCGGTGCTCGGCGAACTGGAGCCGGCGCTGAAGGATTGCGACAACGCCTTGCAGGTTCGGCCGCGCTACCTCGACGCCCTCGACAGCCGCGGCTTCGTTAACCTGAAGATGGGCCAGGCTAGCAATGCCATTGCCGACTACGACGCGGCGCTGAAGATCAATCCACGCCACGCCTCGTCGCTTTACGGGCGCGGTATCGCCAAGTTGCGGATCGGCAACGCCGCCGGCGGCAATGGCGACATCGCAGCGGCGAAAGGCATCCACCCGGACATCGCCAGTGAATTCGCCAGCTACGGTGTCCGCTGACCGCCCAATCTGCTGCTCCAGGACCTGACGCTGAAGCTGTCGCAACCGGGCGTCGGCAAGCGGCATTCCACCTTGAGCCGCTGTTTCGCGCCCGCGACCGCAACCTGGAATCGGAGGCCGCTTTGGCCTATGGAGTCCTCGCGTTTTCGGCGGCGAGCGCTGCCGAGCGCCCGGACCGTTCCAGCCGGCGAGGGGAGTTCATGGCGCAGCCGCTTTCGCAACCGCAGCCGCAACCACAACCACAAAAAGCCTTTCCGGTCGGATGGGACCAATTCCACCGCGATGCCCGCGCGCTCGCCTGGCGGCTCGCCGGCGCCGGACCGTTCCAGGCCATCGTCTGCGTGACGCGCGGCGGCCTGGTGCCGGCGGCGATCGTGGCGCGCGAGCTCGGCATCCGGCTGATCGAGACGGTGTGCGTCGCGAGCTACAACCACGTCACGCAGGGCGAGCTCAAGGTGCTCAAAGACGTGGCTAACAGCATCGTGGAAATCAGCGGCGGCCGCGGCCAGGGCGTGCTGATCGTCGATGATCTCGTCGACACCGGCAAGACGGCGAGGGTGGTGCGGGAAATTCTCCCAGACGCGCATTTCGCCACCGTCTACGCCAAGCCCATGGGGCGGCCGATGGTGGATACCTTCATCACCGAGGTGTCGCAGGATACCTGGATCTATTTCCCCTGGGACACCGGCCTCGCGTTCCAGCCACCGATCCGGGATGGTGAATTATAGCGGCGCGCCGCGGCGGGTTCCGCTATGATTGAAATACAAAGTTCGACACCGCGACCGCAGGAGGATTTGCCATGGATGCTGTCACGTCGCAGGCACACAAGTCCGCCGACCAGCATTCGCACGTCGTGCGCCCCGCCAACATGGAATGGCAGAAGACGCGGTTTCCCGGCTGCGAGGTGAAGACGCTGCTGTTCGATCCCGCGACTGGGCTCGTCACCGCGCTGATGCGCTTCGAGCCGGGCGCGATCCTTCCCGACCATGAGCACGTGAAAATCGAGCAGACCTACGTGCTTGAGGGCAAGCTCGTGGACAAGGAGGGCCCGGCGGCCGGGCTCGAGGTGAAGCCCGGCGAGTTCGTCTGGCGCGAGGAGGGCAGCCGCCACGTCGCCTGGACGCCGGAAGGCGGCCTGATGCTTGCGATGTTTCAGATCCCGAACAAATTCTATGAGCGCGACGGCCGCGTCACCGATCTCGGCGGCCAGGATTGGGAGAGCGTCTGGGGCCACGCACTGAAGGATTGAGCGCCTCACCCTGGCCGCTGCCGCCACCCCCGATGTCCGGTCGGCCCGCAATCGGATAGCTGAAAATGGGTGCAAGTCGGATCGAGCCGGCTTGCGAGCGCGAGCGGTGCTAGAACGCGGGCGCACGGGCCGCGTGGTGGAACGGTAGACACAGCAGACTTAAAATCTGCTTCTGGGAAACCGGAGTGCCGGTTCGAGTCCGGCCGCGGCCACCATTGGTTCAGTATTTTCAACGGCTTATCTACCGCTAAAGATTGCCCCCAACAAAACCTTGCCCGACGGCGGTGATTTGTGTCCGCACTGTGTCCGCAACGTCTATTCCTTTGCCAGTAGTATGATCCAGTAGGATGGCCGCGCTAGGCGGAACTGGGGGAGGGGGCGGTGTTCGTCGTCCAGACTTCAGAAGCAGAGGCGAAGAGGCTCCGAAAATCGTGCATTCTCGTGGGTGTGATGCTTGTTCTTCTCCGTTCAATTGGAGGGGTTCTCACAATGCACATTTACGTCAAACCACGCCCCATCCCGCAGGGGGTCAGATTGTTTGGCTTTAGGCTGACGCGCGGGTCACCGACAACGCGGCAGCGCGCGGAAGCGCGTGTGATGACTAACGCTAATGGGTGGCACTACGCAGAAGGGGAGAACACGTTCGGGCCTGTGGATTTGAAGGAGATACAGGTCGTCTTCTCCAAAATTTCTGACCCACGCAATCTCCTGGTTTGGAAAGCAGGGTTCAAGGACTGGGAGCGTGCGGGCAACGTGCCTGAGCTTGCAGGCCTGATCTACAAGCCGCCACCGCTGCCTCAAACGTCACAACAACCTAGAAAAAAATAATCAGCCTGACCCGGCCCGGCCCGTTTACTCGCGACCTAGAAACCGATTCGCGCGCTGTAGGCGGCTTGGATTTATTTGAACCCGGCATCGTGAAGTATCTCGGTGAGCGCTGCGTATCCGGCGTCTGTGAGCGCATACGTTCCACTCTCGCGACCGTGCGCGATGAATCCCCGGATGGCCATGGACTGCATATTGCGCGCCGGAATTCCGACCGCGGCGTGATCGATCCCGGTCGCGGCGCAGAACAGGATCACTCGGTCCCGTGCAGTGAGTTTTTTAGTCATTACCTACCTCCGCCGCCAACTCTTGGCGAATGCCGCCATTGCCGCCTCCCGTGTCGCCTCGTAGCCGGGACGATTGCTGCGTCAGCGAGCAAAAGAAAAGCCCCGCCGGAGCGGGGCAAGACTAGGTTCGGCGTATGTCAGGACAGCTTGGGGATCGGGGGAGATCGGGGAGCTGTCCAGCCCGCCTTTGACCCTAGCCGTGTTCCGGCTGGCCGAAATTCACTCC
>DASSJW010000740.1:0-3843 GCA_035690995.1 Xanthobacteraceae bacterium | reverse complement strand
CTATCTGTGGCTCATCGTCTTCTTCCTCGTTCCCTTCCTCATCGTGCTGAAGATCAGCTTGTCGCACACGGCGATCGCGCAACCGCCTTACACGCCCGTGTTCGATCCGGTGGCAGGATGGGAGGGGCTGAAAGCATTCGTCGCCGCGTTGTCGTTCGAAAACTACGCTTTCATCGCCTCCGACGGGCTCTACCTCGCCTCCTATCTCAAGAGTCTCGAGGTGGCTGCCGGCTCGACCGCGCTGTTGCTTCTGATCGGCTTTCCGCTCGCCTACGGCATCGCACGCGCACCGCGCCACTGGCAGCCCGCGCTGTTCGTGCTCGTCGTGCTGCCGTTCTGGACGTCGTTTCTCATCCGCATCTATGCGTGGGTGAATATTCTCCAGCGCGATGGCCTGCTGAACCAGGTCCTGCTCGCTTTGCGCATCGTTGACGAGCCGCCCGCCTGGCTGTCGACCGATACCGCGGTCTATATCGGGATCGTCTATTCCTATCTCCCGTTCATGGTGCTGCCGATCTATGCGACGCTGGAAAAGATGGACGAGACGCTGATCGAGGCGGCCGCCGATCTCGGCTGTCCGCGCTGGAAGGCGTTCTGGTTGGTGACGCTTCCGCTGTCGTTGCCGGGCGTGATCGCCGGCGCATTGCTCTGCTTCATCCCGATCGTAGGCGAGTTCGTCATCCCCGATCTCCTCGGCAGCTCGCAGACCATGATGATAGGCCAGACCCTGTGGACGGAGTTCTTCGCCAACCGGGACTGGCCGGTGGCATCCGCGGTTGCAGTGGTTCTGCTCTGCCTGCTGGTCGTGCCGCTTGCGGTCTACCAGCAACTACAGACCCGCTATCCGTCGGGAGGACGCTGACCTTGCGCAAGGCGTCCTGGTTCAACATCGGCGCGGTCGCGCTGGGGTTGGCCTTCCTCTACCTGCCGATCGTCATTCTGATGATCTATTCGTTCAACGGCTCGCGGCTCGTGACCGTGTGGGGCGGCTGGTCGACGCGGTGGTACGTCGAACTGCTCAACGATCGCGCCATGCTCGAGTCGGCCTGGGTCACGCTGCGCATCGCGTTGCTGTCAGCAACCGCGGCGACTTTGCTCGGCACGCTCGCGGCCATCGCATTGGTGCGGTTCGGACGCTTCCGCGGACGCATGCTGTTTTCCGGCATGATCTACGCACCCCTGGTGATGCCCGAGGTCATCACCGGGCTTTCCCTCCTGCTGTTGTTCGTGGCGGTCGACGTCGATCGCGGTTTTTGGACCATCACGGCCGCGCACACCACGCTGACGGCCTGTTTTGTCACCGTGGTGGTGCAATCGCGGCTCCTCACCTTCGACACCAGCCTCGAAGAGGCGGCGATGGATCTCGGATGCCCGCCGCTGAGGACTTTTCTGAGCGTGACCCTGCCGTTGATCGCTCCTGCGCTGGCGTCGGGTTGGATGCTCGCTTTCACGCTGTCGCTCGACGACCTGGTGATCGCAAGCTTCACGACCGGGCCTGGTGCGACCACGTTGCCGATCCGCATCTATTCGGAAATCCGGCTCGGCGTGAAACCTGAGATCAATGCCATTTGCTCGATCATGATCGCAATCGTTGCGATCGGGATCGCGGCGGCATCCCTCCTGAGCAAGTTTCACAATGTCGCGCGTGATGGCGTCGGGGCGTTTGCCGTCAAGTGAGGCGGCCGATCATTGCCCCGGTCGCGCAGTGTCCTGCGGTGGCTCGGCGGTCTCAACGGCAGGCGCGCTCTCGACCGGCGTGGAACTGCCGGTCAGGTTCGGCGCCGCTGTCGGAGGAGCGGCCGCGGGATCGGCGGTCGCGCCGGTGAGCCGCTCGATCGCCGAGCGGACTGGATCGCGCGCGCTACGGTTGCGGACGGCGTCCAGGATAGGCTGCGCCGCGCCCGAGCGTTGGATGCGGCTCTGAGGGTCCGGCAATATGATCGGGTCGTCCCATGGTCCCTGCACCATGAACGGCAGCTCGAACGCCGGCGCGGCCGCACTCGCACCGCGCGCGGCGACCGACACCAGGCTCGCAGTTCCCTTGAGATCGAGTTCGCGCGCGGGAATCGATGCGGAGCCCGTCAACGCGAGCCCGACACTCGGCCCGTCCATGCGAACCTCTTCGATATTGGCCACGCCTTTGATGATTTTCAGGTTCACCGTCAGGGTTTCGTACGGCGTTTTTCCGGTCCGGAACTCGCCGCCGCCCGAGAGCGGCCGGCGCTCGATGCGCTTGAGCAACTGCTCCACGTTGAACCCCGCGATCGCCCCGTTGCGGCTCGTCAGGCCCGCGGTGCCGTTCAGCCCTTTGGTCAGGTCGTACACACTGCTGCCGGAGCTATCGATCGCCAATCCGAGATTGCCTTTGCCCTCGAGCCGCCGAATGCCGAACATCTCGCCGAGACATTGCTCGAGATCGATATTGGAGAATTGCAGCTGGGCCTTGAAATCGGCCCCGTTCGCCGACTTGGCGAGCCCGAATGTGCCCTTGACGACGCCGCCGAAGGCCTGCGATTCGCCGACGGCGACGGTGAGATTGCCGCCGCGCAGATTGGCCGCGACCGCTGTGCGCCCGAGCTTGGCGCTGGCGACAGTGACGCGGGCTGCCGAGAGCCTGAGGTCGACGTGGATGCCGTCGAGGCCATCGAGGGCGATCGGCTTGCTGTCCCAGCCGCGTTCGCCGCTGGTCAGCAAACGGACCGTGGAAACGTAGGGCGTGAGATCGAGTCCTTCGGCCGCCAGCGTTCCCTGCAAGGTTTGGCGCCCGTCGAATGTGAGCACGCCTTCGGCGGTATTGCCGTCGAGCTCCACATTGACGCCGGACAGGCCGATGGTGCTGCCGACCACGTTGGTTTGCGCCTTGAGCGCGAAGCGACCGAAGCCACCCCCCGGCGGAGGCTGCTGCTCCGCCCAGCGCAGCGTGTCGCGCAGGGAGGCCGCATCGGCAGCGAGCGTGCCTTCCATTTTGAGCGTCGGCCGATGGCTGATGTAGCCGTCGAACGCAAACTTGAACGGCGCACCTGCGAGGCGGAGCTTGAGTCCGGACCGGTCGCCGTTCAGGGCAGCGACGAAATCGGTAAAGCTAATGGTGGCATCGATCGGCTCGTCATGCCACGCGAGGCGCCCGGTGGCGGCGAAGCTCCTTGAGATCGACGGCCAAGCGAGCGCCATTTCCACGTTCGAGAGCGTCTCGATGAGCTTGTACGCCTCGTCGCGCAAGATAACGGTGCCGTCCTCGATTCGGATTTCCGAGAATGACGACGTTCGACCGGGGCTGGGCTTGAGGTTGCGTGCCAGCGTCTCGATGTGACCCGACCAGTTCGAGGTGCGGTCGGCGTTGAAGACGATGGCGATGGTCGGGCGCACCAGGGAAACGTCGGCGATTTCGATGCGCCCGGTCAGGAAGGGAAAAAAGCGCAGGCGCGCGACCACCTTCTCGGCAGTGAGCGCCGGTGCGCCGGTGCGGTTGTCCTCGAGGCTGACATCGTCGAAGCTCACCGTGCCGGTGGGGAACAGCGAGACCGCGGCTCCGCCTCGGAGCACCGGGTCGAGGCCGGTCACGGCGCGGATTTCGGCTTTGACGGCATCTCGCACCGCGTCCGCGGGCATCAGAAACGGCAGGATCACAAGAATGCCGACGCCGACAATGGCCAAGCCCAGGACAGCAAATACAAGGCGTTTGATGCCAACGGCCGCGGTCACGACGCGTCTTTCTCAAGTGCTCGCCGATCAACCGGCTGACTATACCGAGGGAGGTCGAAGGGGCAAACCTGCAGCTCCGATTGCAAAAGCTTGCAGTTACTCTGTGACGCTTTCGTGGCCGCGAAAGGAACTAATCCGGCC
>DASSJW010000739.1:0-25039 GCA_035690995.1 Xanthobacteraceae bacterium | reverse complement strand
TCTGCATCTCGCGCGGCATAACCATGCCGAAGCTCAAGGTGATCGAGGATGACAGTCTCAATGCGTTCGCTACCGGCATGAACGCGAAGCAATACTCGATCACCGTTACGTCCGGGCTGATCAATTCGCTCGATGACGCCGAAATCGAATCCGTGCTCGGGCACGAGCTCACCCACATTCGAAACGGCGACGTACGCATGCTGGTGATCGCCGTGATCATCGCCGGGGTGATCGCGTTCTTCGCGGAGCTGGTCTTCCGGCTGATGTTCCAAGGAGGCGTGAGCTGGCGCAGCCGCAGCGACGGCGACCGCAAGGGTGCGGGGGTCGCCATCCTCATCGCCCTCGTGCTGATCGCAATCGCCTGGGTGCTCTCGATCGTGATCCGCTTCGCGCTCTCGCGCCAACGCGAATATCTGGCCGATTCGGGCTCGGTCGAGCTCACCAAAAATCCCGATGCGATGATCTCGGCGTTGCGCAAGATCGAGGGTCGCGGCGAACTGCCAGGAGCCACCTCCGCGGTCATGGAGATGTGCATCGATAATCCGCGCGGGGGCTTTTCCAACATTTTCGATACCCATCCGCCGATCGATGCGCGCGTGGCATCACTGGTCAAGTTCGCGGGCGGTCACGATCCGGGGCCGCTGGCGCTGCCGGAGCCGGGTGAAACAGCGGCGGCCGAGGAGACCGAAAGCGGTGACCAACCCGGCCCCGGCGGTCCGTGGGGCGCCGCGCCGGAGACGCAGGGCGGAGCCAAGCCGTTCTTGCCCGCACAGCCGCCGGTCACGCTCGGCGGTTCCGCGACCCCGGACAGCGAAGCCGGCCCGTGGGGACCGCACCGGAAATAACACCTCGTCACAATCGGCGGGCTGACGCGCCGCGATGCGCGCTCAATGTCCCTCGAACGTAATGAGCGTGCGCACCGGCACGTCGAGCTTGCGCAGCTTGTCGGCACCGCCGAGATCTGGCAGATCGATGATGAAGCAGGCCGCGAGCACCTGCGCCCCCAGTTGGCGCAGCAGCTTGACCGCCCCCTCGGCGGTCCCGCCGGTGGCGATCAGATCGTCCACGAGGATGACGCGGTCGCCGCTTTCCACGGCGTCCTCGTGCATCTCCATCTCGTCCAGGCCATATTCCAGCGAATATGCGATCGAGACCCGCTTGTGCGGCAGCTTGCCTTTCTTGCGGATCGGCACGAACCCAGCCGAAACCTGATGCGCCACTGCTCCGCCCAGGATGAAGCCGCGCGCCTCGATGCCCGCGACCCTGTCGATCTTCGACCCCGCCCAGGGCTGAACCAGCTCATCGACCGCGCGCCGAAACGCCCGTGCGTTGCCCAGAAGGGTGGTGATGTCGCGGAACATGATCCCGGGCTTGGGGTAATCCGGAATGGTGCGGACCGATGCCTTGAGATCGTGCTCAAATTCCATGCTGATCATGAGGTTCTCACGTAGAAGGGTGCGGCTTGCGGGCGAACCCACTCTGGCGAACCATGGGATCGTGCGCAACCGGAGACGGAATATGCCGAGGTGGACCGATTGACAATGTCGCGGACGCACATCGTACCGATCATCGGCGGCGGACCCGCGGGCATGTCCTGCGCGCTGTGGCTGCACAATTATGGACTGCGGCCCGTCATCGTCGAACACGAGAGCGCATTGGGCGGCATGGCGCGGCGAAGTCCCTATCCCAATGAGGGGCTGCTCGGCCAACCCGATCAAACGGCGCGCGAGAACGCTTCGACCTTTGCCGGCCATCTCGGCAAGCTGGCGGTCGAGACTTGGCTTGGCGGCCGGCCGCGGCGGCTGCGGCGCGAGAACGACGGGTTTCGCCTCGACATCGCTTTCTCCGGCCAAGGCAATGTACGGTCCCTGTCGGGGCCGGCGCTGGTGATCGCGACCGGGACCCAGTTCCGCGGGGAGGACTGGCTCGACCAGGTCGAGAACGCGCGACGGTTCGCGGCGGCGGGCCGCGTCCACCTCGGTCCAGCCGCGATCGGCGAACCGGATGCGGATTTGGGCGCCCATGTCGCCGTGATCGGCGGCGGCGACAACGCGTTCGATGTCTCCCGCATGCTGGCCGAGAGAGGCGTGAGGGTGACACTCGTGATGCGCTCGAGATCACCGACGGCGCAGCCGCTGCTGGTCGAGCGGTTGCGCCCGCATCAGGCCTCCGGGATGGCGCAGGTGATGGCGGCGCGCATGGTCGCGCAGCTTGAAGACGCTGGGTCGAGAATCCGCGTGCGACTGGACGACAGCCGCGAGATCGTCGTCGATCATGTCGCTCTCCTGTTCGGCTACCGGCCCAACACGAGCGAAGCATGGCTTGCGGAGCTCGCGCTCGAGAAAGACCCGCGCGGCTATCTCGTGGTCGACGGCAATATGGAAACGTCCTGTCGCGGCGTGTTCGCCGTGGGCGACGTGGCCAATCCGACGCATCCGTGTATCGCCACGGCGATCGGGAGCGGGACGATGGCAGCGCGGCGCATTCAACAGCTGCTGGCGCCCAGGAATGAACCAGCGTCAGGCCGCGGCTCGGGTTAGCCAAGCCGCGCTCCTCGGCAGGGAGGCACGCGCTCGCGCTCGCTATTTTCGGCTCTCGGCGAGGTAGCTCTCGTCGACGAATTTGGCGGGTTCGAAAGGCAAGTCGCGCCCAAGCACACCGGCCTGCTGCATGATGCTGAACACCCGCCGCAGGCTGGCGTCCGCCAGCGACAGATCGCGCGCCATGATGTCCATGCTGAGCGTATCCTCGAGCGCCCGCCGCGCAAAAGCCGGGCTGGTGCGCAGCTCCTTGGCACCAAGCTCCGCCGACTCGTCGGGATGCGCGAACATGTATTCGGTCCCGCGTCGCAGCGCCTTCAGGAAGCCGGCGAGCACCCGCCGGTTCTTGCTCGCCCAATTCTCGTCGACCATGACCGAGACGAACTGGTAGTCGGGAACAAGCTTCGCCATCGCGCCGAGATTGGTGAAGCCTTGCGCTTCGGCTTCGTAACTGAGCGGATAGGGCTGCAGGCCCATGTCGATCTTGCGCTCCTTGAGCAGGCGCGCACGGGTGGGCGAACCGCCGACCGCCTCTACTTTCACATCGCCCAGAGCGAATCCGCCCGCCTTGGCGATATCGGCGACGAAGAACGTCGTGCCCTCGTGCATCGAAACCACGCCGATCGTCTTTCCTTTGAGATCGGCAAGCGTCTTGATCTCCGGCTGCGCGATGATGAAGTGCGGTGGCCGCTTGGCGATGCCGGCGACGATCCGCAGGGTGCCGCCCTTGTAGGCCTCGGCGATGACACTCTCGATCGAGGCAATTGCGATCTGGTGTGTGCCGGCGCGCAGATCGTGAAAGATCTTCTCCGAACCGTCATAGACCTCGATCTTCACATCGAGACCTTCTTCCTTGAAGAAACCCTGCTTTTCAGCCGTCCATGCCGGGAGATAGAACACCGTGCGCGAAACCACGGGAACCCGCAACGTGGTTTGGGACTGCGCGATGGCCGGCGTCATCAGCACGACCGCTGCGGCCGCATATGCGATCCGGCATGACCAAGCTCTCCAAGACATCGTCTGCTTCCTCCATCGCGGCAAAGTTCTTCTGGGTGTCATCCACCCGCGACCGCGGCATGCGCAAACCGTGCGGCGGTCGATCGGTTCTCGATTGCGGGCCATCGGCCCTGCATCAGCGGATGCCACCCTTGTTCTTGACCTCTCCCGTGTACGACTGGAAGCGCTTGCGCAGAGCGGAGAGTTGCGTCGGGTCGGCGACCATCTCGGCCAGATCGTTGGCTACGTTATAGGAAAGAATAGGCTTCAATCCGAAGGGCGGCGGCACGTCGTTGCGGGCCGACCAAGTGCCGATGCGTTGCTGCTGCTCCTTCCCCATGTACCATTGCAGATAGAGCTTGGCCGCATTGGGGTGAGGCGCGTCCTTGAAAATCGCACCGAGCTGTCCCCAGATCGGGATGGCATCGCTTTCGGGAAATACCACATCGATCGGTTTTCCCTCGCTCTTCTCCACCATCGTATGGTGCAGCATCATGTCGAAGGTCGCGAGACTTTCACCGCCGGCAACGCTGCGCACCACTCCGAGGTGGCCCTGGATGAATTTCGGCTCGGTCGCCATGTAGTCATCCATATAGCGCCACCCGTATTTCCTGACGATGGTATGGAAAGCAAACAGCGTCGCATCGTCGTCGTTCGGGTAGGCCGTGATCAGCTTGCCGCGGAACATGGGCTTGAGAAAGTCGAGCGCCGATCTCGGCGCATCCTCGCGTGCCACCAGCTTGGTATTGAAGGCCGGCGCGATAGCGAACACGTTGATGGGCGTGTAGGCGCCGTCGGCATCGCGGAAGCGGGGGTCGAGCGCCTCGAACCCTTCCATCTTGAACGGCAGCAGCACGCCCTCCCGCTTCCAGCGGATGAACTCCTGCACCGCCTGGAACGTCACGAAGTCGACGGCGAGCTTGCCTTCCGCGATCTGCTTGTCGATCGCGGGCGCAAGTCCGCCGGCATAACCGCCGGTGACCGTCACTTTGACGCCGGGGAAGCGTGCCTCGTACTCCTTCACCCAGCCTTCATAGAGTCGTGCCGGCCCGCCGCCATAGATCGATAGCGCGCCCTCGCCTTTGGCCTTGGCGTATATCTCGTCCAGCGTCTCGGCACCCAGCGGCAATGCCGAGGATCCGAGCAGCGCCGCAGCAAGCAATGCGGCGAAAAACGCCCTCATGTTTCCTCCCGTGCGCTTCGGCACCATTGTTGAGGCATTCTGGCGATGGCGACACAAGCCTGTCAAATAATGCAGAGTCGTCTGCCGACCGCATCCGTTCGAGACGCTGCTCACAAGGCTCATCAGCGCGAGTCGAACCGGGCTCACCGCCGCTTCTTCAGCACCCGTCCCGCGACGACATCGAGCTTCCTGAGCAACGCCTTGTCGCGCGCCTCGGGCGCGGTGATGAGCGCGGTGTCGAGCGCGCGGTCGGAACCGATTGGACAGGGCTCGTGCTCGCGCGGAAAATCGCGCGCCAGCCGGGCCACCAGCCCTTTTGCCTTCTCCGCATTGGCAGCGAGCACGGCGATGATGTCCTGCACCGTGACCGCGTCGTGGTCGGGATGCCAGCAGTCGAAATCCGTCACCATGGCCACGGTCGCGTAGCAGAGCTCCGCCTCGCGCGCGAGCTTCGCCTCCGGCAGGTTGGTCATGCCGATGACGGAATAGCCGAGCCCCTTGTAGGTCATGCTCTCGGCCAAGGTGGAGAACTGCGGCCCCTCGATGCAGACATATGTGCCCCCGCGCACGATTTCGATGCCTTCGAGACCGGCCGCGGCGGCGATGCGCTCCTGCAATCGCGGCGAAACGGGGTGCGCCATCGACACGTGGGCGACACAGCCCTTGCCGAAGAACGAACTCGCCCGGTTGAAGGTGCGGTCGACGAACTGGTCCACGAGCACGAAGGTGCCGGGAGGCAGGTCCTGCTTGAACGAGCCGCAGGCCGACAGTGAAACCAGATCGGTCACGCCCGCGCGCTTGAGGGCGTCGATATTGGCGCGATAATTGATGTCCGACGGCGAGAGCCGGTGACCCTTGTCGTGACGCGCCAGAAACACCACCGGCGTCCCGGCGATCTCGCCCACGCGCAAAGCACCCGACGGCTCGCCCCAGGGGCTCTTGATCTTCTTTTGCCGCACCTTCTCGAGGCCCGGCAGGTCATAGATGCCGGAGCCGCCGATGATGCCGAGCACGGCCTTGGTCATGAAGCCCCCTATGCGCGCAACTGCGGCGGCGTTCCCGCCGGCCGCGAACCGGCGCCCGCCGCCGCACCGGCGGTCCTGTCATTGGACCGGATGGAAGCGATGGTCGCCACGGGCGGAGTGTAAACCTCCCGGTTGACGACCTCGGCGCAGCCGCGCCGACCGTCATTGTCATGCTCCGCGTTGGTTTTGCAACTCATAGGCCCTAGAGTGCGCCGATCCGCAACAGAGGCCTTGATCATGTCCAATTCCGGCGTCCTTGATACGCGATTCCGCTCGGCGCTTGAGCGGATGGCGGTGCAAGGACGGCTCAACGCCTACACGACGGCAATCGATCCCTATCTCGAGATTGCCGCCGTCATGAAGAAACTCGACGGCGGACCGGCGCTGCTGTTCAGCGCGGTCGACGGCTACGACATGCCGGTGATCGGAAACCTGCTGTCGTGTCAGGCGAACTGCGAGGCCGCCTTCGGCATCGACTTCAACGGCATCCGCGAATTCGTCGGCCGGGCGCTCGGGTCGCCGAAACCGCCGGTGCTGGTCGAAAAGGCACCCGCTCAGGAGCATATCCACACCGCCGATATCGATCTTGCCCGCATGCTCCCCGCGCTCCATCACACCGCCGCCGACGCTGGCCGTTACGTCACCGCCGGAATCGTCATCGTGCGCGATCCCGACACCGGCACCTACAACGCGTCCTATCACCGCCTCCAGATCGTCGGCAGCGACCGTGCCGCCATCAAGCTCGACTTCGGCCGTCATCTGCGCCTGGCTTTCGAGCGCGCAAAACGTAAAGGCGAGCCCCTGCCGATCGCCGTCTGCATCGGCTCCGATCTGGCGCTGCACTACACGGCGGCGACCATGGGCTCGCAGATGCCGGAGCACGCCGACGAGATCGCCGTCGCCGGCGGACTGTGCGGGCGGCCGCTCCCGGTCGTGAAAGGAGTCACGCAGGACCTGCTGATCCCGGCGGAGAGCGAGATCGTGCTCGAGGGCCGCATGCTGGTCGACGACACCGTGGTCGAAGGGCCGTTCGGCGAGTTCGTCGGATATCTCTCGCCCGCCGACCAGGCACCGGTGTTCGAAGTCACCGCGGTGACCCATCGCGACCGACCGATCTACCACGCCATCAACGGGTATGGCCGCGAGACCATCGTGCTGCGCAAATACGTGCTGGAAGCGAGCCTGCTCAAGGTGCTGCAAGCCGCGGTGCCGATCGTGGTCGACGCCGAGATGACGGCCGGAGGACTACACCGTTTCCATGCCGTGGTGCAGGTGCGCAAGGCCACGCCGCAGCAGGAAGGCTTGCAGCGCAACGCCATCTTCGCCGCCTTCGGGGCGCTCAAGGATCTCGACCTGGTGATCGTGGTGGACGAGGACATCGACATCCGCGACCCGCATGACGTGGAATACGCGCTGGCGACCCGGATGGAAGCTTCGCGCGATCTAATGGTCATGCCAGCGGCCCGCGGGCACGAATATATCCGCGTCGGCCAAAATGGGATTCGGGCAAAGCTCGGGATCGACGCCACCATCCCGGTCGCGGAAAAGGCGCGTTTCGCGCGCTGCGAATTCGAGAAGGTCAGTGTCGATCCGAACACCCTGTCGGCCGATCCGCAGGTGATCAGGTCGCGACTCGGTCTCTGATTTCCCGGACCGTGTGTCCGGCTACGTCCGCGGATATTCCGTGGGCGGGCGCGGCGTGAGCTTCTCCGGGTGCAGCTTCACCTCATGCCAGACTTTCTTCTTGGTGAAATAGAGAAGCCCGGACAGCACGATCAGAAAGATCACGACCTGCATGCCGATCCGCTTCCTGGCCTCGAGGTGCGGCTCGGCGGTCCACATCAGAAAAGCTGAGATGTCCTTGGCATACTGCTCGACCGTCATCGGCGCGCCGTCGGTATACTCGACGCGCTGGTCCGTCAGCGGGGGCGGCATCGCGATGGCGTGGCCCGGAAAATACTTGTTGTAGAAGTTTCCCGGCGGCAGCGTGACGCCTGCGGGCGGGCTGTCCTGGTATCCCTGCAGCAGCGCTGTGATGTAGTCGACGCCCTGCTCCTGGTACTGCGTGAACATGTCGCCTACCCAACGCGGAAAACCGCGCTCGTAGCCACGCGCTTTGGCGATGACGGACAGGTCGGGTGGCACGGCATTGTAACGCGCACGCGCGGCCTGCTCGTTGGGGAAGGGCGGCGGGAAGTAATCGGCGAGCCGGGCGGGGCGGGGCTTGACCTCGCCCTGGTCGTCGGGCTCAGCCGGGACCTGGTATTCAGCCGCGATGGCCGTCGCTTGCGCGATCGTGAAACCGGGGCCGCCCGGCTCCGCCAGCGTGCGGAATGCCACCAGCTTCAGGCCGTGACAGACCTGGCAGACCTCGCGATAGACCTTGAAACCGCGCTGCAGCTGCCCGCGATCGTACTTGCCGAATGGTCCCGCGAACGACCACTTGTTCATCGGCGGCGTCGCGGTGTCGTGCTCTTGCGCCCGCGCGGGAGCAGTGAACGCGGCAAGCACCGCGGCGAGAGCGAGAGTGCGCGCAATGACCATGGTGTGGCCTCAAGCCTTGGCAAGCGGTGGAGGCGGAGCGGGCGCTCCGATCGGCTTGCCCTCCAGCAATACCGATTCCGCGATCGAGTTCGGCAACGGCTTGGTTTTTTCGATTTTGCCGAGCAGCGGCAGAATCACCAGGAAATATGCGAAGTAGTAGACGGTGAAAATACGCGCAAAGAGGACGTAGTTGCCTTCTGGCGGTTTCGAGCCGAGCCAGCCCAGACCGATGCAGACGATGACGAAGGTCCAGAAGAACTGACGGTAGAGCGGGCGATAGCGGGCCGATCTCACTTTCGAGGTGTCGAGCCACGGCAGGAAGGCCAGGATGACGATCGACGCGCCGAGCGCAATCACGCCGAGCAGCTTGTTCGGGATCGCGCGCAGGATGGCGTAGAACGGCAGGTAATACCATTCCGGCACGATATGCGTCGGCGTCACCGCCGGGTTGGCCGGGATGTAATTGTCGGGATGGCCGAGAAAGTTCGGGATATAGAACACGAACCACGCGAACAGGATGCAGAACACGACCATGAAGAAGCCATCCTTGATGGTCGCGTAAGGCGTGAAGGCGACGGTGTCGCGGTCGGTCTTGGGCTCGATGCCGGTCGGGTTGTTCTGGCCCACCATGTGCAGCGCCCAGACGTGGAGCACGACGACGCCGGCGATGACGAACGGCAGCAGGTAGTGCAGCGAATAAAAGCGCTTGAGCGTCGGATTTCCGACCGAGAAGCCGCCCCACAGCCAGGTGACGATGGATTCGCCAACCAGCGGGATGGCCGAGAACAGGTTGGTGATGACGGTCGCGGCCCAAAAACTCATCTGCCCCCAGGGCAGCACGTATCCCATGAAGCCGGTCATGATCATGAGCAGCAGAAGGATCACGCCGAGAATCCACAGCACCTCGCGCGGCTCCTTGTAGGAACCGTAATACATGCCGCGAAACATGTGGATGTAGGCCGCGAGGAAGAACATGGATGCGCCGTTGGCGTGCAGGTAGCGCAGCAGCCAGCCATAGTTCACGTCGCGCATGATCTGCTCGACGGAATTGAACGCCAGATCGACGTTCGCCGTGTAGTGCATCGCCAGCACGACGCCGGTGATGATCTGCACGCCGAGCATGAAGGAGAGAATGCCGCCGAACGTCCACCAGTAGTTCAGGTTGCGCGGCGTCGGGTAAACGACGAACGACGAATAGACGAGTCCGGCGATCGGCAGACGCCGCTCCATCCATTGCATGAATGCGTTTTGCGGCTGGTAGGTCAAATGTCCGCTCATAATCGAACCCTGAAGGATGAAGTCGAGAGGCCGTCAGCCGATCCGAATCTTGGTGTCGGACACGAATTCGTAGGGAGGCAACGCGAGGTTCAATGGTGCCGGTCCTTGCCGAATGCGACCGGAGGTGTCGTAGATCGAGCCGTGGCAGGGGCAGAAGTAACCGTCGTACGGTCCCTGGTGGGCGATCGGGATGCAGCCAAGATGGGTGCAGATTCCGATCAGGACTTGCCATTGGCTGTGGCCGGGCTTGACGCGCGCGGAATCCGGCTGCGGATCGGGCAGCTTCGCCACGTCGACGTTCTCCGCCTCCTCGATCTGCTTCTTGGTGCGATGATTGACGTAGATCGGCTTGCCGCGCCAGAACACCTTGATGACCTGACCATCGGCGATGGGCGTAAGATCGACCTCGATCGGCGCGCCGGCCGCAATGGTGGAGGCGTCAGGGTTCATCTGGGCGATCAGCGGCACCAGCGCGGCGGCGGCTCCGACGGCAGCGACGGAGGCCGTCGCGATATAGAGGAAATCGCGACGTGTCGGCTCGGCCGAGGACATCGTGGTCACGGTACGGTCCCTTTCTTGTTCCGTCAGTCCGCCCGCAACCAGCTTGCGCAGGCTGCGTGCTGCCTGCAGCCGAGCCTGTGCAGGCTGTGTAAACTTGCCTGCGTGCAGGCGGCCACGGCTTCCTCCGGCGCCCGACACGGAGACGCCGCCTGGCGGCGGCGGGCGAACCGGCCGCTCCCCTTTCGCAGGCAAGCGCTAGGTTGCAGGCGAGAAGGCAAGCGGCTTAATCCAGCGGCGTTTTATTGGCACCCTTGCCAAGGGAGCGCAAGTGGGGAAGGCGCGGGCCTGCACCGCAATGACCAAAAGTCGCATAACTCGTTTACTGCCCGCGGGTTTTTGGGCCAGATGCCGACTGCTGCGGGGCCCGCAGCCGGTCACTGCCGAACGCGCTTGTCCGGTGGGATTCCCCTCGGTGGCAACGACGATTCTTGCCGCCAGCGCCGCTCGAAGGACAAGGCGGTCGGATCGGGTGCAAGCGTGACCCCAGCCTTGCGCGTTGCGCTGTTTGAGCCCGATATCCCCCAGAACACCGGGACCATTCTGCGGCTGGCGGCCTGCCTCGGCGTCGAAGCGCATATCATCGAGCCGGCAGGTTTCCCCACCACCGACCGCGCCTTTCGGCGAGCCGGCATGGACTATCTCGATCAGGTGGCCGTCGTGCGTCACTCGAGCTGGGAGACATTCGAGGATTGGCGCAGCCGCGCATGCGCGCGGCTGATCCTGTTCACGACGCGCGCACGCATGTCCTACCTTGACCAGGTGTTTCGGCGCGGCGACGTCCTGCTGTTCGGCCGCGAGTCGTCCGGCGCGGCCGACAAGGTACACCAAGCCGCCGACGCGCGGCTGGTCATTCCGATGCGGGAAGGAATGCGCTCGCTCAATGTAGCGATGGCCGCGGCCATCGCCGTCGGCGAGGCAATACGCCAGATCACGTCAGCGCCTGCGGAAGAGGTCAACGCTCGCTGACGTGCGAAAGCACGAGGCGGGTGAGGGACAGTACACGCCCCGAGGCGTTGCCCCTCACCCGCATCGCTCGCTTGGCGCTTGTCGTCACCCTCCGCTTGCCAAGTCCCCACGCAAACGGAGGTTCGACATCGCACTCCCCGATCCCCCACGTGCACAAGGTTTCCCGAAACAATGGCAAAAAAAAGCTCGGCAGCAATTTTCTCCCGTCCAATAGAGCATGCATCATATTTCTCGTCCGCGACGGTATCGGCATGCCCGCAGGTGACGGCGGGCGCGCCGTGCTCTAAGTGGAAGATCGGAGGTTTCGATGAGCACCGATCTGCTTGAGAGGCGCAAAACGCAGGCGCGCGTGTGGTTCGAATCGCTACGGGACGAAATCTGCGCGGCATTCGAGGGCGTGGAAGCCGGATTGCCCACCGCCGCGCCGTTCGCCGACCGCGCCGCGGGACGTTTCGTCCGCACGCCCTGGAGACGCAGCGATCACAGCGGCGCGGATGGCGGCGGCGGCGTGATGTCGATCATGCGTGGCCGCGTATTCGAAAAGGTCGGCGTCCACGTCTCGACCGTTTTCGGCGAGTTCGCGCCTGAATTCCGCAAGGAGATCCCCGGCGCCGATGCCGACCCGCGGTTTTGGGCGTCCGGCATTTCGCTGATCGGCCATCCGCAGAACCCGCATGTGCCGGCGGTGCATATGAATACCCGCTTCGTGGTGACCACCAAGGCCTGGTTCGGCGGCGGCGCCGACTTGACGCCGGTACTCGAAGCGCGTCGCACGCAGGACGATGCCGACACGATCGCCTTTCATGCTGCGATGAAGCATGCTTGCGATGCGCATGCGGGCGTGGCGCCCTACGACAAGTACAAGCGGTGGTGCGATGAATATTTCTACCTGAAACACCGCAAGGAGATGCGGGGCATCGGCGGCATCTTCTACGACTACCTCGACAGCGGAGACTGGGACGCGGACTTCGCCTTCACGCGCGACGTGGGCAGCGCCTTTCTTCGGATTTATCCCGAGCTTGTGCGCCGGAACTTTGCCACGCCCTGGGGCGCAGCCGAACGCGAGGAGCAGCTCGTGCGCCGCGGCCGCTATGTGGAGTTCAATCTGCTCTACGATCGCGGCACCATTTTCGGGCTGCGTACCGGCGGCAACGTCGAATCGATCCTGTCCTCGCTCCCACCGGTGGTGAAGTGGCCGTGATCGATCTGTCATCGAGGGCGCGTATGCTCTTCCTCCGAGCCACGATCAGGAGGGTGTTATGGCCTTTGAGCCCGGAGATGTCGTATTTCTGAAATCAGGGGGATCCCCGATGACGGTGGCGGCCGTCGGCGAGGACGGCGTCGATTGCCTTTGGCTCGGCGAAGAAGGCGAATTGTTCCGCCAAACCATCCCGTCCATCGCGCTGATCATCGGGGCCGATGCGGCCGACGAGGACGCCGACGACGACGATGACACGGAAGACGCCGAGCATGAAGATACGGATTCCGAGGAAGCGGACGAGGACGAGGCGAGACCGGCAAGGAACAAGCGCAAAGCGGTCTGACCGCGGGCGGCATCATCCGCGTTGCGCTTAACCTCAATGCAGGACCGCATTGGCGATCATCACCGCGCCGCCGCCGATCACCATCGCGTCGAGAATCGCGGTGTGCACATGCACGGGCAGACGCGCGATCATCGCCTTGGCAAGGAAGGCGCCGGGGAACGCCACGCAGCCGATGAGCAGTGCGATCGCGATCACCTTTGCATCGATCGCGCCCGCGAGCCCGAAGGTCGCAAACTTGGTCAATCCAATGCCGATGGAGATGATGGCGTCGGTTGCAACCACGGCCGCGCCTTCAAGCCCGGCCGCCATCAGGAGCGATAACAAAATGATGCCGGCGCCGACGGTGCCGCCGGCGAGCGGCCCCCACCCGAATGATGCCGCCGCCAAGCCGCGGTTCGAGAGTGACAGGCCGCGCTGCCGCATCAGCCGGCGCAGTGGCACGCTCGCCATCAACATTCCGCCGATCACGAGTGCTGCCCCCTTGCCGGTGAGCATGGTGTAGCCCCAGGCGCCGAGTGCGCAGGTCGGCACCGCTGCCGCCAGCACAATCCACGCCCGGCGCTGGTCGATGAGTGGCCAGAACGCCGCCGACCGGCTGGTATTGGTGAACAGAGCCGAGAGCGAGAGGATCGGCACGACCGGTTCGGCACCCACGATCGGCACCAGCACCAGCGGCATCAGAGCTCCGGTGCCATAGCCCGCGACTCCCCCAACCACCGAAGCGACTAGCGCCATCCCCGCGATCAGGACCAGCTCCAGCACGGAAATGTTGGCGAATCCGGAGAGAAGCGATTCGAGCATCACGGCGCCTTATATCAGTGCCGGTCGAGCCTGACGCGGGCGGTCGGGTCACCGCCCCACTGACACGCGTCCAGGCGACCCGCGCGCCGGCGATAATGACCATTTTGTAATGAAACCTGACGGCCCGTTGTGCGATTGTCAGTACGGGCACATAGGTTCGGACATCGCATGAGAATGTTTCGGCGGTGCGGAGTTGCGGCGCTGCTGTTGCTTTGCAGCGGGGGCCTGGCCGCGGCGGCGGATGCGCATTTTCAGGCCTCCGACGATTTCGTGCTGACCGGGGCGCAGGAGGATCTGATCTGGCAGCGGATGGGCGGGCATACCCCCAACGACGATGACAGCGCCCCCTGTGGATGCAAGCCGTGGATGTTCTCCGAGGTGCCGTCCTCGGTGCGGCTCCATTCCCTCCCCGCGGCCGTCACCGCACAGATACCGATGCTCAAACCCTACAAATACGCGACGCTCGGGCAGAGATTGTTGATCGTCAATCCCAACGACAGAAAGGTCGTCGACATCATCAGTCCGTGGAAGATTGTAGATACCGTACGCCCCTAGCCTGGCTCGCCCGCGGGGGCCCTCAATCCGCGCTGGGAAGACGGCGCACGGTGAATTCGATGCGGTCGCCCGGCAACACCCGCCAGGATTCGATCTCGGTCATATAGGCGGCTTTGGGAAAGCGGCGGAACATCTCGCGCGCCTTTTCGCGCGCGGCTTCGCGTGGCAGCGCGAAGGTTTCGCGCCGGAAAGCGTCCCGCGCGCGGGTCTGACCGGCCAGCGCTTTCGACGAGCGTCGGGCGATGTCGGCCGGGCGGCGGGTGGTGCTCATGACGCGCCTCATGGCCGCAATGTAGTGCGGAATAGGGCGGCGAGCGAGTCGCACGAGCACCAAACTGCGCTGGCGTGAGGCAGCGGGGCGATGCCAGCCCGTCACATTACCCTGGATAGTCAGCGGAGTTCGGCGACCGTCGCGTCCGCGATGGCCGCGATGGCCGCCTCCTCGTCCGGAAACCCAGCCGCGATCCATGCCTCCTCCGCCGCGCGCATGGCGGTGCCGAGCCGCGGCCCTTTCGCCACGCCGCGCGCGATGAAGTCCGCGGCCTTGAGCGGAAAGCGCGGCGCGGTCCAACGCGCGGGCAACGTCGCCAGCAAGCGCCAAGCATGGTCCGCCGCGCCTTGCGGCGAGCGCGTCCAGGCCAGCAGCACGCGGTCGGCGAAGCGCTCGGGCCCGAGACGATAGAGTAAGGCGTGTGCGCCCTGCTCGCCGAGCTGCGGTGAAATGTGCCACCAGCCGTCGGCCATCGAGGCGAGCCGTTCGTATTCCTGATTGGCGAGCCGCAATCGCTCGCGCAGGCGCTCGGCGTCCTCGACCACCGCGACCGCGAGCGCCCCCAGGCGGCGGACGGCATCGGGCTCGAGCGCGAGCGCTGCCTCCAGCTTGCGCATGTTGGCGTGACTTGCGAGCAACGGCACCCCGCCCAGCACCGGCTCGAGCAATCCAACTTCCGTCATCACGGCCAGCACCGGCACCGCATGCTTGGCCAGCAGGAGCTTGATGAGCTCCATGCGGATACGCTCACGCGATAATTGTTCGAGGCCGGCCCGTCCGGCGATGCAGGCGGCGACCCCTGCCGGGTCGAGCGCGCCCTCTCCATAGGCGGCATGAAAGCGAAAGAAGCGCAGGATGCGCAGGTAGTCTTCCGCGATGCGCGTGGCAGCGTCGCCGATGAAGCGCACGCGCCTCTCCTCGATGTCGGCGAGCCCGCCGACATAGTCATAGACCGTGCCATCGCGCGCGGCGGACAGCGCGTTCATGGTGAAGTCACGGCGCTCGGCATCGCGCTTCCAATCGCGTCCAAACGCCACCTTGGCATGCCGACCGAAGGTCTCGACGTCTTCGCGCAGGGTGGTGACTTCGAACGGCCGCCCGAGGACCACCACGGTCACGGTGCCGTGCTCGATTCCGGTGGGCACCGCCTTGAAGCCCGCCGCCTGAGCACGGCGGACCACTTCGGCCGGTAACGCCGTGGTGGCAATGTCGATATCGCCGAGCGGCTCGCCGAGCAGCGCGTTGCGCACCGCACCGCCGACGACGCGCGCCTCCTCGCCGGCCCGGTCGAGCACGGCCAGGAGATCCGTCAGGTGGGCCGCCTGCAGCCATTCGGCATCGAGCCGACGCGGGACCTTTGTCACTTGGTCTCACCCGGCACGAAGTGGCCGTCCTCGATGTGGGCGGGAATGTAGGTCGAGCCCGGCGGCGAGCCGCCCCATTGCGCGAGCACGATGAAGCTGCCGATCATGAGGGCGAGCGCCGCGATCACCAGCCAGGCGATGCGGGGCAGCGTCCAGGAGTCCGGATGCAGCACGCCGGCTTTGGTCGCCCACAGGAAGATGGCATAGGCGATGAACGGCGCCAGGAACAGGGCGATTTCGGTAAAGACCGGACGGATCATGGCAAGCCGAATGCATTCGGAATCATCATCCATGCTCGCGGCACGATCCCCGGACACGTGTCGTCATCATACGCGAAAGCGGACGCACCAGTAATCCGCGGCATTCGTGCGGGGCATCTGGGCGTCATCTGAATGCTGTTTCGCCGGATGCCCGATCTCATGGGCGTGAGCTCATGCCAGATAGAGCCGTTCGTACAGGTTGCGAAGAATCCCTGCAGTCACGCCCCAGATGTAACGTTCGCCGAAAGGCATCGCGTAGTATTTACGCTCGATGCCCTTCCAGTCGCGGCTGTGGAGCGCGTGGTTCTCCGCGTCCATGAGGAACGCGAGCGGCACCTCGAAGGCATCGGCCACCTCCGCCTCGGACAGCACGAGCTCATAGTCGGGACGCACCCGCGCGACCGTCGGCAGGATGCGGTAGCCCGAGAATGTGAGATAGAGGTCGAGATAGCCGATCGGCTCGATTAATGCAGGAGCGAGCCCGATTTCCTCGCCGGCTTCGCGCACGGCAGCGGCGGCCGGGGTCGGGTCGTGCGGATCGATTTTGCCGCCGGGAAATGCGATCTGGCCGGGATGGCTCGGCAGCTCGGTGCGCAGCGTGAGCAGCACGGCGGGCTCCCTCCGGTCGACGACAGGAATCAGCACGGCGGCCGGTCGCGTCGCCTGAACGCCGGCGCGCTCCCACAGCGACGGATCGAGGTCAAGATCGCCACGCGTGGCCGGCGCTTCGTGATCGTCGAGCGCCGGCGGCACGTCGAGGCTGAGCCGCGCCCGGGCGCGGCGGAAGAAATCGTGACTGGTTTCGCGGCTCGGCAGCGCCACATCCATTAAACAAGTCCCTTCAGGCCCTCGGCCGGAGCCATCGCGAAAAATTCTCCCGCAGACGCAATACCGAACATGCGCCGCCCGCCGACATCGCGCTCCTCGCCGAGTTCGACCAGATCGTAAAACAGCGCGCGCGTCACCTTCGCCCAGAGGCCGCGCCGCACGTGGAGATAGGGCTTGAGGCCGCCCGTGTCCGGCTCCGGCTCGAAACGAAGCGCGTGATCGGACCCACAGGCCACCCAGTCGTCCACGTTGGTGCGGAATTGGAGCGTCCGGCCACGATCGCCGCGCTCGACCTTGAGCTCCACCGCGAGGAACGGTGCGTCGTCGACGACAATTCCGCATTTCTCGACCGGCGTGACAAGGAAGTATTTGTCCCCTTCCCGCTTCAACACCGAAGCAAACAGTTTCACCAGGGCCGGCCGGCCGATCGGGGTCTTGAGATAGAACCATGTGCCGTCCGCGGCGATGCGCATGTCGAGGTCGCCGCAGAACGGCGGATTCCACAGATGCACCGGCGCTGGCCCCTGGCCTGAAACTTCACGCGCAACGCCGGCGATGGCGTCCAGACCGTGCCGCGTCGTCGTCTCTTGCGCCATGGTTGCGATTTATCCTCGGCAATGATCGCGCAGTGTAACATTTCGACCGCGCCGCCAGCGAGCCTCGACCGGCCCGGGCATGGGTCGAACCCGCTTCATAACGTGCTGGACGGTGTCTCGGAATGCGGCGCCGCGCCCGCGAATGCGGTCAAATTTCGATGCGGAACCCCACCTCGGAGAGTCCGTCGGCGGGAATCTTGAAAAAGTCCGGCGCGCGGCTGGCAATCCGCGTGAGGAACGCGAAGACCGCAAACGGAACCGCCGCCATCGCCGAATGCTTTGCGCGGCGGGCAACGATTTCATGCGCAATATAATAGTGCACGTGCTCCAGATCGGCGGTGAACCCCAGCATCTGGCAGTTCTTGAGCGTCAACGGGATATCCGGCGTCTGCATGAAGCCGAGCCGCACGTGGACGTGATAGATGCCGTGGCCGAGGCGCTCGATCGCGTGCCGCTCCCCGAACGGAACGCGCGGCCGCCGGTCGGCGATGAAGGTCATCAGCACCAGCGTCTTGTGCATCACGCTGTTGTGCTTGATGTGATGCAGCAGCACCGGGGACGCGCCATGCGCCACTTTCGTCAGCCACACGCCCATGCCGGGCGGGCGCGCCACCACCATGTTGTCGATATTGTCGATGAACTGTTGCAGCGGCATCGACATCTCTTGCAACCGCTGGTGCACGAGCGATGAGCCGCGCTGCCAACACAGCATCAAGCCGACCATCGCGCCGCCCACGGTGATTGGAAACCAGCCACCCTCGAAGATTTTGAGCGAGTTGGAGGCGAGGAAGACCGAATCGATGGCGCCAAAGACCACGATGATGAGGACGGCGAAGGCCGGTGGCCATTTCCAACGCGTGATGGCAACGCGGTAAAGCAGGATCGTGGTGATCAGCATCGTGCCCGAGACTGCGATGCCGTAGGCGCCGGCCAGATTGTCCGAGGTCTTGAACAGCACGACCACGAGTAACGTGCCGGCCATCAGCAGCCAGTTGGCCGTCGGCACGTAGATTTGCCCGGCTTCGTCGCTCGACGTCGGCACGATCCGCATGCGCGGGCAAAGCCCCATCTGCATGGCCTGCCGGCTGAGGGAGAAGACGCCGGAAATGAGCGCCTGAGAGGCGATGATGGTGGCGAGCGCCGCCAATCCGACCAGCGGTATCAGCGCCCAGTGCGGCGCCAGTTTGTAAAACGGGCTGTCGACTGCATGGGGATCGGTGAGAACCAGCGCCCCCTGACCGAAATAGTTCAACAGCAAAGCGGGCAAGACTAGGCCGAACCAGGCGCGGCGGATCGCCGTGGGTCCGACATGGCCCATGTCGGCGTAGAGCGCCTCCGCGCCGGTCAGCGCGAGGAAAACCCCGCCCATGACCGCGAAGGCGGTGACCGGATTTGCGGCCGCGAAACGTACCCCCTCGAGCGGGCTGAACGCCTTGAGGATGTCCGGCGCGGCCCAGATATTGATGATCCCGAGCGAACCGAGGACGACGAACCAGATCACCATGACCGGCCCGAACAGCCGGCCGATGCTTGCGGTCCCGCGCCGCTGAATCATGAACAAGCCGATCAGGATGGCGAGCGTGACCGGCAAGACGAAGTTCTCGAAGGCCGGCGTCACCAGCTTGAGGCCCTCCATGGCCGAAAGCACCGAGATCGCCGGGGTGATGACGCCGTCGCCGTAGAGCAGTGCCGCGCCGACGATGCCGAGCAGCACCAGCATCTGAACGCGCGGGCCGTTGGCTATGCGCTCCGACGCCACGAGGGACAGCAGCGCCAGGATCCCGCCCTCGCCGTCATTGTCGGCGCGCAGGACGAAGACGACGTATTTGAGCGAGACCATTGCCATCAGCGCCCAGAGGATGAGCGAGACCACCCCAAGCACGTCGGTCGCGGCCGGCGGGGAGTGGCCGGTGGCACTCAAGGCGACGGAAAACGTGTAGAGCGGGCTCGTCCCGATATCGCCGAACACGACGCCAAGCGCGGTGAGCGCGAGGAACCAGCCGCTCCCTTTATGAGGCAATTGGCCGGGATGAGGCAGTTTGCCGCCGTTCGACCGGTCGGGGGCGGGCAGGACGGTCGCGGCGCTGCGGGTGGAAGCATCCATGGAGGTGTTATTCCGCCGAAGGGTCACGTTCGCCCCGCGGCTGGGGGCCGCTGCCGCCCTGCAAGATCGAGGTCGCCGCCCCCCGCAGCCGGCATGGCGAGTGATGATGGCCGCGGTTGCGGACTTTGTCCTTGATTGCAGCCATTTGACCAGCCTGGAGAACGGCCACTTCACAATGAATTCAGGGCCTCGCGCCCTCGCTTCGCCATGGTTTGCCTGGAACTTGTGCGCGTGACCGGCCGTTTCCCCCGCGATCGTGATCGCACCCGAACTTATCCACCGTCCAGAACGCCTGCGCTGGACCGGAAAAGCTCAAGAATTCCAGCGTTCACAACGCCTTCGGCCGCATTCGTCGGAGGGCGATCGTGGCCGGTTTGGACCCGGGGCAGAATCGAAGCCGGTGGAAATAAGCGTAATCTGCAAGCAGACCATAAATGGATTCGGAGCACGCAATCATCGCGCCATATGATATTTGGCCTGAATGTTGCACGTTTTTTGGTCAACCCGGTCGGCCTGGACTGGCGATCCGGAACCCTGACACACCCGGATAACAGCCGGATAACAAGGAGCTGATGTCATGGCGGTAGCCACAGAAGGCCTGGAAAAGCTCGAAGACATGATCGTGCGCCAGGCGGAGGCGACGGGGGCTCAGGTTGCCGCCGCCAAGGCCGCGATCGGCAATGTCATTTTCGGCCAGGAGCGGGTCGTCGAACAGGCCCTGATCACGGTGCTCTGCGGCGGGCACGCGCTGCTGATCGGCCTGCCCGGCCTCGCCAAGACCAAGCTGGTCGAGACCATGGGCATCGTGCTCGGCCTCGATGCGCGCCGCATCCAATTCACACCCGACCTGATGCCGTCCGACATCCTCGGCAGCGAGGTGCTCGAGGAGGGCGCCGGCGGCAAGCGCAGCTTCCGGTTCATCCCCGGGCCGATCTTCGGTCAGCTGCTGATGGCGGACGAGATCAACCGCGCGAGCCCCCGCACCCAGTCGGCGCTGTTGCAGGCCATGCAGGAACACCATGTGACGGTTGCCGGCAATCGCCACGACGTGCCGCGCCCGTTCCACGTGCTCGCGACCCAGAACCCGATCGAGCAGGAGGGCACCTATCCGCTGCCTGAAGCGCAGCTCGACCGCTTCCTGATGCAGATCGATGTGGACTATCCGGACCACGATGCCGAGCGGAAAATCGTTTTCGATACGACCGGCACGGAAGAGAACAAGCCGAAACTGACCATGACCGCCGATGAGTTGCTGGCGGCGCAGCGCCTGGTGCGCCGGCTGCCGGTCGGAGAATCGGTGGTGGAGGCGATCCTCACGCTGGTGCGTTCCGCCCGTCCCGGCCCCGAGGGCGGCGAGATCGGCAAGCTGATCTCCTGGGGACCGAGCCCACGTGCCAGCCAGGCGCTGATGCTGGTGGCGCGCGCTCGCGCGCTCGTCGATGGCCGGCTCTCACCTTCGATCGACGACGTGGTCGAGATGGCCGAGCCGATCCTCAAGCACCGCATGGCGCTTACCTTCGCCGCGCGCGCCGACGGCGAGAGCGTGGAAGCCATTATCGGCAAGCTCAAGACCCGCATCGGATAATCGGATGCCAACGGCAAAGCGACGCGCGGACAAGGCCGAGATCGCGGCTACGCAGCACGCGAATGCGCAGGCGCGCGCGCTGGCGGAAACGCTGCCGCGTCTCATCCTCGAGGCGCGCCGGATCGCCGCGACGGTCATCCATGGGCTGCACGGCCGCAAGCGAGCCGGGCCAGGGGAGAATTTCTGGCAATACCGCCGCTTCTTGTCGGGCGAGCCCGCGCGCCGCGTCGACTGGCGCCGCTCCGCACGCGACGAGCATCTTTACGTACGCGAGCAGGAATGGGAGGCCGCGCATACGGTCTGGCTGTGGCCGGATCGCTCGCCATCCATGGCGTTTCGGTCGCCGCTGGCCCAGGAATCCAAACTCGACCGTTGTCTGGTCGTTGCTTTCGCGCTCGCGGAGATTCTGGTGCAGGCCGGAGAGCGGGTCGGGGTGCCCGGTTTGATGCGGCCGACCGGGAGCCGCAACGTGCTGGACAAGATGGCAAACGCAATCCTGCATGACGTGACCGAGCGGCCGAGCCTGCCCCCGTCCTTCGCGCCCTCTGCGCTGGCCGAGATCGTCGTGGTCTCCGATTTCTGGAGTCCCATCGCAGAGGTTCGCGCTACCCTGTCCCAGCTCTCCGCCACCGGGGCGCATGGTCACACCGTGCAGATCGTTGATCCGGCCGAAGAGACCTTTCCCTATTCCGGCCGCGTCGAATTCATCGAGCCCGAAGGCGGGGGCTCCATCACCGCGGGCCGGGCCGAAACCTGGAAGAGCGAGTACGACACGCGCGTGGCGCGCCACCGGTCCGAAATCAGGGCGGAGACCGACCGGCTGGGCTGGAGCTTCACCATCCATCGCACCGACCGGCCGGCGACCGAACTGCTGCTGGCGCTGCACGCCCGGCTGGGCGCGCCTCCTCCTGGCGCCATTGTCGGCGGCCGCTTGAGCGCAGCGAATCCGGGGAGGCATGCATGATGCTGCCGCCGCCAGATCAGCTTCACGGCGGAGCCCGCAAATGATGCCGTGGCTCCCGCTGGGCTTCGCGCAGCCGCTGGTTCTGCTCGGCCTCCTGAGTTTGCCGGTTCTGTGGTGGCTGCTGCGGCTCATTCCTCCGCAGCCGCGCCGCATCGCCTTCCCGCCGACGCGGCTGCTGTTCGACATCACCCCGAAGGAGGAGACGCCGCAACGAACGCCGTGGTGGCTCACGCTGCTACGTTTGCTCCTGGCCGCGCTCGTGATCATCGCCGCCGCCGGCCCGCTGTGGAATCCTCCAGTTGCGACCGCGACCGCGAAAGCACAGCTCGCACTCCTGATCGATGACGGCTTCCCCGCGGCGGGAACCTGGGACGCGCGCATGCGTACCGCCGAGGACCTGATCGCGCGCGCGGAAGCGGACAATCGCGGCGTCGCCCTCATCCCGCTGTCGGAGCCCACGCGCGACATCTCGTTCGAGACGCCGGCGGCGGCGCGGGTGCGGATCAAGCAGATGAAGCCCAAGCCCCATGCGGTGGAACGCGCGGATGCGCTGCCCGCGCTCGGCCGGTTCCTGGGCGCCACGCCAGACGTGGAACTGGTCTGGCTCACCGACGGCGTCGATCTCGGCGGCGGCAGCGACTTTGTCGCCGCGCTGGGCCGGCTGGTCGAACAACGAGCCATGACCGTGGTCGAAGGCGGCATCGCCGGTGCCCGCGCGCTCGCAAGTGCGGACAATGCCGCCGGTTCCCTCACCGTGAAAGTCTTGCGTGCAAACAGCGGCCCCACCGAGACCGGCACTGTGCGTGCCCTCGACCTCAAGGGACTTCCGTTGGGCGACGCCGCCTTTACCTTCAAGGATGGCGAGCGCGAGACCGACGCCGAGCTCACGCTGCCGGTGGAGATCCGCAACGACATCGCGCGCCTGGAAATCGCCTCGGAGCGCTCCGCAGGCGCGGTCGCGCTGCTCGACAAACGTTGGCGCCGGCGCTCCATCGGCGTGATCACCGGCTCGAGCAGCGATACCGCACAGCCGCTCCTGGCCTCGACCTATTATCTCGCGCGCGCGCTCGGCCCGTTCGCCGACGTGCGGCTCGCAGAGCGCGGCTCGCCGGGGCAGGCGGTGAGCCAGTTCATCGAGCAGCGCCTGCCGATGCTGATCCTCGCCGATGTCGGCAATGTCGCCGAGGCCCGCGATCAACTCACTCGCTGGGTCGAGGACGGTGGCGTGCTGGTGCGCTTTGCCGGGCCGCGACTCGCCGCCGCCGATGATGATCTTGTGCCGGTGAAGCTCAGGCGTGGCGGGCGCGTTCTCGGCGGCAGTCTCTCCTGGGAGCAGCCGCAGCAGCTCAACGCATTCACGCGCGAAAGCCCGTTCTTCGGAATGACGGTGCCGACCGACGTGACCGTGAGCCGGCAGGTGTTGGCCGAACCCGACGCCACGCTGACCGAGCGCACCTGGGCGACGCTCGCCGACGGCACGCCGCTGGTGACCGCCCAGCGCCGCGGCAAGGGCCTCATCGTCTTGTTCCACGTCACCGCCGATACGCGCTGGTCAGACTTGCCGCTATCGGGCACATTCGTCGAAATGCTCAAGCGAATCGTGTCCCTGGCCGGTTCGGTGACGGCGGCCGATGGCAATGCCGCAAGCGGGCGCGGCGCACGCGAGGTTTTGCCGCCGACACGGGTTCTCGACGGCTTCGGCATATTCGGACCGCCACCCGCCACCGCACGACCGGTGCCGGCGAGCTTCGGCGGACGCGCAACCTTCGATCATCCCCCCGGTTTCTATGGACCGCCCGAGGGATTGCTGGCGGTGAACGCGCTCGCGCCCGCCGATCGTCTTGCGCCACTTGACGTATCCGCACTCAATGCGCGCCGGGAGGCCTACAGAATGAGCGAACCGGAAGATCTGCGCGGGCCGATTCTGCTCGCCGCGCTTGCGCTGCTCGCGCTCGACGCATTGGTGATTTTCCTGCTCTCCGGCGGGATGCGGCAGCTCTGGCGGCGGCGCCGCGTCGCCGCCACCGCGCTCGCGGTCGCGATCCTCGGCACTGCGCTGCTCGGATCGCCGCAGGCATTCGCGCAGAGCAACGATGAGCAGGCCCTGAAGGCGACGCTCGAGACCAGGCTCGCTTACGTCATCACCGGTGACGCGGAAGTCGACCGGATCAGCAAGGCCGGCCTGCAAGGCCTCACCTTGTTCCTCGCTCAGCGTACCGCGCTCGAAGCGGGCGAGCCCATCGGCCTCGATCCTGCGCGCGACGAGCTCGCCTTCTATCCGCTGATCTATTGGCCGATCGTGCCGAGCGCACCCAAGCCGACGCGCGAGGCGCTCGAGCATATCGACGCCTATATGAAGCAGGGCGGTACCGTGCTGTTCGACACCCGCGATGCGGTCGAGGCGCCGCCCGGGGCCGGCGGCGATACGCGCGGCCCGGGCATGCAAGCGCTACGCTCCATTCTCTCCTCGCTCGACATTCCCGAGCTTGAGCCGGTGCGGCGCGACCATGTGCTGACCAAGACCTTCTATCTGCTCAAGGACTTTCCCGGGCGCTTCAGCTCCGGCCAGCTCTGGGTCGAGGCGCTGGCGGCGACGAACGAAGACGAGCCGGCGAGCCGGCCTGCGCGCGCCGGCGACGGCGTGTCGTCGATCATAATCTCCTCGAACGATTTTGCCGGCGCCTGGGCGATGCGCCAGGACGGTCAAGCGATGCTGCCGCTCGTCTCCGCCGAGCCGCGCCAGCGCGAATTTGCCTTCCGCGCCGGCGTCAACATCGTGATGTACACGCTCACCGGCAACTACAAGGCCGATCAGGTCCACGTTCCGGCATTGCTGGAACGCTTGGGGCAATGACATGGGCCTCATGGTCCGAGACGCGTCGCTACGCGACGCTCCTCACCACGAGGACGATCGGTTTTCCTCATCCTGAGGAGCGCCCGAAGGGCGCGTCTCGAAGGATGAGGCTTTCGAAGTAATTTGTGTGAGGACGTAGGTTGAATTTCGGTATTTCATTCTCGCCGCTCGTTCCCGCCTATGTCGTCTGGGCGGCGGTCGTCGTTGCGTTCGCGATTTC
>DASSJW010000738.1:0-4018 GCA_035690995.1 Xanthobacteraceae bacterium | reverse complement strand
AGCCACGAGATCACCGGAAAGAGCTTGATCACAAGGCCGATGCGTCCGGCTTCGAGGTCGTCGAGGGCGACACCGATCCCGTCATAGGGATAGTACTTGATGCCGGCGATCGCGCCTTCCGCCAGGAGACGCTTGGCAACGAAATCGGACGTATTGCCGGACTGGATGCCCGCCGTGAGGCCGCGCAATCCCGCGACCGACGAAACGTCCGGCGTCAACCGGCGGTTCACCGCCACGCCTTGATTGAATTCGAGGTAGGGCTGCGAGAACAGCACGATTTCCGAGCGTTGCGGGGTAATCGTCGTTCCCGAGATCACGGCGTCGTAGCTGCGCTTCGCGAGGCCGTCGAAGATGCCATTGAAGTCGGCGCCGGAATAGCGCACCGGCTGCAGAGTAACGCCGAGCTGCGCACTGACCGCGCGCATCAATTCGATGTCGAAACCACTCGCCGATCCGTTCTCGATCAGATCGAAGGGCGGGTCGGGATAGGCCGAGGCGACGACCAGGGTGCCCGGCTTCAACGTGAGTCCCAGGGGCCGGCTCGCGCCTCCTGTTTGCGCCGAACTGCTCGTGGAGATGATGCCGGCGGTGGCCACCGCCGCGAAGCCGATGCCGCTGGCGGCAAACGCCCGCCGCGTCAACGCCGCCGGTGATGGTCGGGCCATGCCTGACGGCATCGCACTTGCCGCCGAGTCCCTAAGCCGACATCACTCCGCTGCTTCCCGCAGCGGACACCGATGGATCAGATCTGCAATACGGAAGGTCATGGCTATCTCTCTACGATATGTCCGCTATCCGTCGCCGCAGATTGAAACGCTGCAGCACCACGGTCAAGCAAACCGCGATGCCCGCTGCCGTTGCCGAAACACCAGCAGCCCGACAATCACCAGATTGACGGCATTGGCGGCGACGCCCGCGGCGAAAGCCGGCGCGTAGGTGCCGAAATGATCGTAGAGTGCGCCTGCCGCCCAGCTCCCCACGGCCATACCGCTGCCGCTGCAGAGCAGGAACGTCGGAATCCGCCAATAGGCTTCCGACGCCGGAAACAATTCGCGAATGGCCAGGATGTAGGCCGGAATGATCCCGGCAAATCCCAAACCGAAAGCGGCCGCGACGGTGAACAGCCCGATTTCATCCTGCGTGAGCATGAACGCCATCATTGCGATGATCTGAAATGAGGAGCCGATCAACACGGTATTGAGACCGCCGGCGCGATCGGACACCCAGCCCCAGAACTGGCGGCTGATGAAGGCGGTCCCCAACAGCACCGACAGCATGGCCGCGCCGTGCGAGGCCAGAATGCCGAGATCGCTGCAGAACGCGGGCAGATGGGCCTGCGGCATGGCCATGGGGATGCAGCAGAAGACGACCGCGACGGCCACCATGGCGAACACGAGATTGGGCGGCCAACCCATCACCGTCTTGGGGGCGGGCGAGGTCCCGAGCGAGCCTTCCGGCAGCGGCAGGTCGGGCGGTCGGCTCAGGAAGATCGCCGCCAGCGGAACGACCAGCAAAACTTCGAACAGGCCATAGTAGAACATCGTCTGACGCCATCCGGCATAGGTGATCGCGCGTTCGAACATCGATGGCCAGATCGCGCCGGCCAGGTAGCTGCCGCTCGATATCAGCGCAAGCGCCGAGCCTCGGCGGCGATCGAACCAGCGGCTCACATAGACGTAGAACGGCGCGTTCATGCCGCCGATGCCGAGAAATCCGACGAACAGGCCCTGACCGACATAGAGGTGCCAGGTCTCGCCGCCCGTGGAGAGCGCAAGCCCGACCCAGATCATCACGGCGCCGAAAATGACCGTCCATCGCACTCCGATCTTCTCGGCGATACTGCCCATGACAATGCCGCCGAGTCCGAACCCGACCCACGCGAGCGATGTCGCCAAGGCGGGAACCGACCGCAGCCCGGCGGTCTCGGCGGCGATCGACTTGAGCGCCACGATGGTGATCCACGGTGCCCCGAACGACAGCGTCAGGATCACCAGCACGACCGTGGCGACGGTCCAGGAGGCTTTGGTTTCGACCGACTGCAAGCCGATGGGTCGATGCATTATTTTTTCATGCTTCTTGGGCGCCGCATGGCACCGATGTCGTGGCCGGCGCGATCCCGGCCGTTGCGCCTGTGGAAAGGATGGCGCCGCCCTATCGGATCAAGGCGGCGGGAACCGCCACGCAGATGAGCGCGGCGCAGGAGAATCTCGTCATCAGCGTTCCATCCCGGTCTTTTCTTGTGCGGATGGCGAATCTATCGCTTTGGCGGGCGCGCGGCGAGGCCGGAAAGCTGGGGACAGCCCTGTGCAAAAAGCGGCCCGGGCGGTGGACAAGCATGCGGATAACGGCTGGAAAGCATGGCCGCAAGGCTGTGCACCGCATCCCCGATAAATGCTGCATAACCTGGGGATTGCCCTGTGAGTCGCGGGCCGCAGGCGCGGGATAAGGAGCGGTGAATATCGGGGATGAGCGGAAACATCTGAATGCCTTCTCCCTCTCCGCTGCCCGCTGCCACCGTGGTCGCGCGCCTGTCGACCGACGGGGCGGCGGCACGGCACATTGGCGATGTGCTGTCCGAGAGTTTCGATCCGGAAGAGGTCGCGGCTTCCGCCTTCGAGCAGCCCGACGGACGCTGGGTCCTCGCGCTGTATTTCCGCAATCGACCCGACGAAGCGGCCGTGCGGGCGCTGGTCGCATCCGCCGCCGGCGCGGCGGCAGCCGATGCGCTGCGGTTCGAGACGCTCTCGCCCACGGACTGGGTGCGCAAGAGCCTCGATGGCCTTACGCCGGTCGAGGCCGGTCGGTTCGTCGTGCACGGGGCGCACCGTCGCGCCGGCGTGCGCGCGAACCAGATCGGCATTCAGATCGAGGCGGCGCTCGCCTTCGGCACCGGCCATCACGGCACCACGCGCGGCTGCCTGCTGGCGCTTGACGCGCTCGCGAAGCGACGACGGCGCAAGCGCAAGGCGCCGGACTCTTCCCCGCTCCGCCGCCGGCGCGGAAGAAAAGCCGGCGTGCTCGACATCGGCACAGGCACCGGCGTGCTCGCCATTGCCGCGGCAAAAGCGTTGCGGTGTCCCGTGCTGGCAAGCGACATCGACGCCCGCTCGGCCGCCATCGCTCGCGACAATGCACGCATCAACCGCGTCGGAGACATGGTCGAAATCATTCACACGGGAGGTGTCAGTGCTGCACGGTTCCGCGCCCAGGCGCCTTACGCCCTGGTCTTCGCCAACATCCTCCTGGGCCCCCTCACCCAACTGGCAACACCGATCGCGCGCCTCGTCGGGTCGAACGGACATGTTGTGCTCTCAGGACTGCTGACGGCGCAGGCGGATGCAGCGGTTGCAAGCTATCGTGCGCGCGGGCTCGTGCTCGTGCGCCGCATCAGGCTCGAAGGCTGGGCGACGCTGGTGCTGGCCCGGGTGCGGCGTGGCCCGCATCGGTAGGTTCGCCGCGCGGTCATCTTTACGCTTCATCGCCTGGAACTTCGCGCGTCGCCAACCTTTTTTCTCGCAACCGCTGCTTCCTGCCATGCGGATGGAGCATTGCCGGGCCGAACCGGGCTCAATAGAGTGCCGGCATGTTCGAAGCGCGCTTCCAGTCGTTCGAGGATCGCACCGAGCGCGCAGCAAGCGGGGCGCGCGTCGCCGCGCTACGCACCGAACTGGCGCGGCGCGGCTTGACCGGCTTCATCGTGCCGCGCTCGGATCGCCACCAGAACGAATACGTGCCGGCGTCGGAGGAACGTCTCGCTTGGCTCACCGGCTTTACCGGGTCCGCCGGCGCCGCGATCGTTCTGCGGGAGCGGGCGGTGCTGTTCGTCGACGGACGCTACACGCTGCAGGTCCGGGAGCAGGTCGATACCTCGCTGTTCGCCATCGAGCATCTCGTGGAGACGCCGCCGGATCGCTGGATCGAGACCAATCTCACCAGCGCCGACCGCCTCGGATACGACCCCTGGCTCCACACGGTTGAGAGCGCCGAGCGGCTGGCCAAGGCCTGCGCCGCGGCGGGC
>DASSJW010000737.1:0-2884 GCA_035690995.1 Xanthobacteraceae bacterium | reverse complement strand
GCGACCACCTGCGAGAACACGTCGAAGCCGCACTCGAATCCGCCATAGGCCTGCGGCTGCATGATGCGGAAGAGGTCCATCTCCCGCATGCGCGCGATCATGTCCTCGCCGACGCGCCGGTCGGTTTCGGTCTGCTGCGCGCGCGCTCGCGCAAGCTCGGCGATGGTACGTGCCCGCGCGAGAAGATCGGGAACGTCGGGCTTGGCGAGCGTGGATCGAGCGGCAACGACTGACATCGCGGCGATAGTAGCCCGGATGGAGCGGCCGCGAAATCGGGGTCGGCGTTTCGGCATTGCGCTCCGCTCCGTGGCCTCCAACGGTGTCGGCTCCCCGGTCAGGGGATTGCGCAGGTGATTGCGGCGCGCGCATTTGCCCACCCCGGGGCGGCTCCCCGCGCGGTCCGTTCTGTGCTACCCATGGCTGCAAGAACAACAAACGCTAAAACGAGCGTCGAGGATCGCCGGAGGGAAGGGCGTGACGGCAGAGGCCGCTGCATTTGCCGCGCCGGTGGCAGGGGCCGAGCGCGCGGCACGACTTCGCGTCGTCGCCGGTTGGCTGTGGTCGGGCGCGCTCCTTGCCGTGCTGACATTCTTGGTCCTTTACCCCGTTACGATGCTGCTGCTCGGGGCGCTCACCAACACCAATCCAGTGGTGGACGGGTTCGGGGTGTTCGATCTCTCGCTTGACAACTTCGTCAGCGTGCTCGGCAATCCCAATGTCCATCATGCGCTGGCGAACTCGCTGATTGCCTGCACCGGAGGCACGGCGTTGGCGGTCGCGATCGGGCTTGCATTTTCGTGGATCGTCGTGCGCACCAACACGCCGTGCAGAGGCTTCATTGGCGCCGCGAGTCTGGTCCCATTGTTCGTGCCGCCGCTGGTCGCGGGCGTGGCCTGGTCGATCCTGGGATCGCCGAAGTCCGGCCTGCTCAACACCATGATGAAATGGATCGGCCTCGATTGGCGGGTCGATCTTTACTCCATGGCCGGACTGATCGCGGTTTTCGGCATGTACTACGCGCCCTATGTCTACATGTTCACCGCCTCCGCGCTGCGCAACATGGACCCAAGCCTGGAGGAGGCGGCGGAGATTGCTGGCGTCGGCCCGGTGCGCACGCTGTTCACTGTCACCTTCCCGCTGATCGCGCCGGCCATCATCTCCGGCATGTTGCTGTCTTTCATCGTGATGCTCGGCATCTACGGCATCCCGGCCGTGCTCGGCGCTCCAGCCAATATCTCGGTGCTGACGACCTACATCTTCAAGCTGACCAACTGGAGCCCGCCGCTGTACAGCACCGCCGCGGCGGTCGCGATCATCCTGATGGTGGTGACCGGGGCGCTGGTGCTGCTGCAGCAGCGTGTGCTTGCGGGCCGCAGCTTCATCACCGTTGCCGGCAAGGCCTTTCGGCCGCGCGCGCTCGATCTCGGACCCTGGCGCTGGCTGACGCTGGCGCTCGCACTGCTCTATCTTGTCATTGTTGTCGTATTGCCGACGCTCGCCTTGATCGTCGCGGCGTTCCGCCGCTTCCTGTTCATCCCTGACGCCAGCAGCCTGTTCGACATGCGCCACTACTCGCTGGTGCATTTCGAGAGCATCTTCGACAACCCGCTCACCATGCGCTCGATCTGGAACACCATGGAGGTTGGATTGGTGACGGCGTTGCTCGGCGGCCTGCTCGCGTTCGCGATCGGTTATACCGTGCATCGCGGCAGCACCCCCGGACGGCGGGTCATCGATCTCGTCGCCACGCTGCCGGTTGCGATCCCCGGCTTGGTGATCGGCGTCGCCTATCTCTGGGCCTGGATCGGACTGCCGGGCGGCCTCTACGGAACGATCTGGATCCTGGCGCTGGCTTTCATCGCGCGCTTCATGCCCGATACCATGAAGGCGTTGTCCACGTCGTTTCTTCAGATCCACCGCGAGCTGGAGGAAGCGGCCTGGGTCTGCGGCAAGGGCCGTCTTCGTACCATCGCGGGCATCGTGCTGCCGTTGGCGCGGCCAGGCACCGTCGCCGCCATGACCCTGTTGTTCATCCTGGCGATCCGCGAACTCGGCTCCTCGCTGTTTCTGTACACCAGCGACACCACGGTCATGGCGGTGCTGCTGCTCGACTATTACGAGGGCGGCAATACCGGAAAGACCGCCGCCTTCAGCCTGGTGCAGACAGCGCTGCTCGCCGTGCTGATCGGCGTCTCCAGCTGGCTTTCCAGCGGGACCACCCACAGCAGTGTGGGCCGTGCGGGCTAATCAAGGGAGGACTGACGCCATGAAATCGATCTTGACCGCGATCGGGCTTGCTGGCGCGCTGGTCGTGCCGGCGGCCGCGCAAAATTTCGGGCCGCCCGAACTCGTTGCCGCGGCGAAGAAGGAAGGACGGCTGGTGTTCTATACCGCCAACTTCGCCGAAGTGGAGCAGGAGGTGATCAAGGCCTTCAACAAGCGCTTCCCCGAGATCAAAGTGGAGATGGTGCGTGCGCCCGGCGGTCAGCTCATCACCCGCATCAAGACCGAGGCTGCGGCCGGCAAGCTCGCGGCCGACCTGGTCAACCACTCCGACCGCGGTCTCATGCTGGAGATCGAAAACCTGTTCATGGACTATGCGCCGCCGAATGCGGCGGACTATCTGCCCGATGTGCTCGCGTCGCCGAAACTCTGGCCACAGGCGACGTTGGGATGGGCGATCGCCTACAATTCCGCGATCGTGAAGAATCCGCCGAAAAGCTGGATGGATCTGACCAAGCCCGAATACAAGGGCAAGCAGATCGGCCAGACCATCGGGCCGTCTGGCGGCACCACCTGGACTCGCGTCATGTTCGAGCGCCAAGTCCTGGGCGAGGACTATTGGAAGAAGCAGGCGGCGACCGAGGTGGTGCTGTTTCCCTCC
>DASSJW010000736.1:0-11022 GCA_035690995.1 Xanthobacteraceae bacterium | reverse complement strand
TCGCCGGGCATGTCGCCTGGACGCGGCTGCGGCCGCGCGCGGGACGAACGGGCAACGGACGAATAAGCAACGGACGACCGAACGGCGGCGAGAGCCGGCCGACGACGCCGGTACGTACCACGCCGATCACGCTGATCGCGCGCCGGCACGCTGCGCTGTGGGCATCGCTGTCGATTCAGGACGATAGCGTCCATCCCTCCCATCGCGCACAGCTGGTTCTCGATCACATTCGCGAGCATGGCGCCTCGTTCTTCGACGAGCTTGTGGACGGCACCGGCCTGCTGCGCTCCCAGGTCGAGGAGGCGCTGGGTGAACTGGTGGCGCTCGGGCTCCTGAGTTCGGACAGCTTCGGCGGATTGCGCGCGCTGCTGGTGCCTTCGGGCGAGCGCAGGCCGATCGCCGGCGCGCATCGCCGCCGTCGCACCGCGAAGTTCGGGATGGAAGAAGCAGGCCGCTGGGCGCTGGTCCGCCGGCCGGCAAAGTCCGCTGCGCGGGCTGAAGCCGGCATCGAGCAGCAGGCCGTCGAGCATGTGGCGCGCACATTATTGCTGCGCTACGGCGTGGTGTTCTGGCGTCTGATTGAGCGCGAGGCCGCCTGGCTGCCGCCGTGGCGTGACCTGCTGCGCGTCTACCGCCGGCTCGAGAGCCGCGGCGATATCCGTGGCGGGCGGTTTGTCGCCGGCTTCTCCGGCGAGCAATTCGCGCTGCCCGACGCGGTCGCGACGTTGCGCGAGGTTCGCCGCCAGCCGGCCTCGGGCGCGCGGGTGTCGCTGTCGGGCGCGGATCCGCTCAACCTCGCGGGCATCCTGACACCCGGTCCGCGGCTTGCCGCGCTTACCGGCAACCGCTTGCTCTATCGCGACGGTGTGCCGATCGCACTGCTCGCCGCCGGCGAGGTGCAGTTTCTCGAAACCCTCGATGCCGCCAGCGAGTGGGCCGCGCATAAGGCGTTGCTGCGCGGCGCCGTGCCGGGTCCGCCGCGTGCCTCCGATGTGAGGCCCGAGCCGCGGGCAGCCAAGTCCAGGCATTCCGCGCACGAGCGGGCGTAGAGCACGAACGGGCGTAGACTCGCGTCTCGCGTCCCGGCTGCGATCGAGCGCGAAGCGCACTCGGCGCGGACTAGCCGCGCCCTCAATGCCTCTGCGAGAGCTCGACGGTGACGCCTTCGGGGCCGTCGATGAACACCAGCTTGCGGGAATGAAAATCTATGATCTCGTTGCGCGTCTTGAATCCGTTCGCCCGGAGCTTGGCGACTTCGGCCTCGATGTCGCCGACCGCAAAGCAGATGTGATTCATGCCGAGCTTGTTCAGGTCGCGGATGTGCGGATCGGGCAACGGCTCGGGATGGCGGTAGCGCAGCAGCTGGATTTCGGTGCGCGGCGAGACGTTCTCCAGCACCAGCGTGACATGCTCGGCTTCGATGCCCGGAACACCCATGTAGCTCGCGAACGGTTCTCCGGCGATGATGACAGACATCGCTTCCTTGAACCCCAGGACCGCGAAGAACGCCTTGGCGCGCTCGATATCCTGCACGACGATGGTCAGATGGTCGAAATGCTTCACCATTCGTGTTCCTTCCGGCGCGGGCGCGCGGCTACAGCTTCTGCCCGTTGACCCAGTCCGCCAGGATTTTCCAGTTCGGGTCGTCCTTGGACGCGAACTGCCGGCCGCCGGAATGGAAGACGTTGCCGCCACCCTCGGGTGCGAGCGGCTGCTGCAGCAGCCGGCTGGTGGCGGGATCGCCCGGGTTGACCAGGATCGCGGCCATTTCGAAATTTCGTCGCGACTGCTCCTCCGTCCACGTGGCTGCGCCGGGGGGAAGCCGCTCCAGCCGGAAGGCGTTGTTGCTCTCGGCGTGGCAGACGTAGCAACGGGTATGGCCGTCGCGCTTCTGCAGGAAGATCGGCTGCACGCGTGTCTTGAAGAAATCGTAATCGAGCGATGGCGCCGCGCGCGTCGCCACCGGCAACGGGGCGGCGGCCATCAACAGCACAGCCGTCATGATGCATTTTGCCCGCGAAGCCGCCATGCGCATCCTCCCGTGCTTTTTTTTGAATGTTCAGAGCGCGGGAATGCTAGCCCTCCAAGGCAACGCTGCCAATGCCGGATTACCAGGTGGTCGCGGCACCGACCCTTCCGTGCATGACGAGCAGAGACGGCGAGCAGTCACGTGTTGGTCAAACGCACGCCGCCACGGCGGCCGAGATCCGTGCAGTCCTCGTCGGTCTTGAGCCCGATCGCGCGCACCCCGTAAGCGGCAAGCTCCTCGTCGCGGTCCTCGGTATCGCCGGTCACTCCGACCGCGCCGATGACCTCGCCGTCGGCGTCGCGAATCTGCATGCCGCCACCTTCGGGGAAAATCTGGTCGCCGGTCGCACTCAGCAGGTAGCGCATGAAGATCGGCTTCTCCTCGGCCCGCACCTTCACGAGCTTGGAGGAGCGGCCCATGGCGAGCGCGGCATATGTCTTGCCGTATGCCATCTCGAACCGGATCATGGAGCTGCCGTCCTCCTTCTTGAACGCCTTTACCTTGCAGCCGGGCTCGACCACGATCACGGAGAGGGGCCGGCAATCGAGCTCGGCGCCGCGCTTGAGAATGGCGTCGATGAGACGGTCGGCCTGATCGAGCGTGATGGCAGTCATGGGTCCTCCGGTGGCTTGATTCGATATGGCGCTTCAGCATATGCGGTCGAATGTAGCAGCGGAACGCTGCGCGCGCCGCGCCAGCGTTGGTTGACTCGCCCTCGGCAGCTGTGACACCGGTCTGTCGCGTCGGGCGTCGGGGACTGGATCCGAGGAGGGAATAAATAATGTCCGAATTCTCACGGCGCGACATGCTAAGCGCAGCGGCGGCGGGGGGCATGATCGCCGCCGCAACAAGCACGGATGGTTTGGCAGAGGGACAACCGCCGTTCGGGCCGACCCCTCCGGTGCTGGCCGGCGCCCAATTGCCGTCGTTCCGCTTCCAGCTCGGTGCGGTCGCGCCCAAGTCCTGGGACGGCGGCTGGGCGAAAGAAGCGACGGTTGCGGAATTTCCGGTGTCGGAAAAGCTCGCCGGCGTGCTGATGTCGCTCGTTCCCGGCGGGCTGCGCGAGCTGCACTGGCACGCCAATGCCGCGGAATGGGCCTATGTGATCAAGGGACAATGCCGGGTCACCACCATCAACCCGAAAGGCCAGTCGCAGATCGCTGACTTCGCCGCCGGCGATGTATGGTACTTCCCGCGCGGCTTCGGTCACTCGATCCAGGGCATCGGCGCCGAGGACTGCCTGTTCGTGCTGGTGTTCGACAACGGTTATTTCTCCGAATTCGGCACCTTCAGCATCAGCGATTGGGTCGGGCACACGCCGCCCGAGGTGCTGGCGAAGAACTTCGGAGTGCCCGCATCGACCTTCGCGAATTTCCCAAAACGCGAGGTCTACATCGCCAAGGGACCGGTGCCGCCGCCGCTTCCAGCCGATCCCGCGCCTGGAACGATCAATCCCGGAACGCTCACGCATCGTTACCGGCTGCTGGCGCAACGCCCCGACACGTACCCCGGGGGCACGAATCGCCTGGTGTCGCAGCACGAATTCCCGATCTCCACCACCATCACCGGCGCGCTCATGCGCATCAAGCCGGGCGGCATGCGCGAGCTGCACTGGCATCCCAATGCCGACGAATGGCAATATTATATCGGCGGCCGCGCCCGCATGAGCGTGTTCGGTTCTCACGGCCGCGTGCGCACGGAGGAATTCAACGCCGGGGATGTCGGCTACGTGCCGCAGGGTTACGGGCACTACATCGAGAACGCCGGCAGCGAGGATCTCGAACTGCTGATCGTACTCAACAACGGCACCTACGAATCGATCTCGCTCGCCAACTGGATCGGTGCCAATCCGCACCTTCTGCTCGCGACCAATTTCGAGGTGCCGGAAAGCACGTTCAAGGACTTTCTCACCCGCGACCGCTTCATGCCGGGGTGATCGCTGCGGCTCCCTCTTCCCAGGTGGGGAGAGGGAGCGCCGCGAGTTCGAGGAATGGCGCCTTACGCCTTGAACGTTTCAAGCACGCGCTCCGGCGTGAACGGCAGGTGGCGCAGCCGCTTGCCGGTCAGGCGATAGAACGCGTTGGAGATCGCGCCGGCGATAAACGGATTACCGATTTCGCCCAGGCCGGTCGGCCGGGTGTCGACCTCGACGAACCTGACGTTCAGCTCCTCCGGCAGGTCCGACATGCGCATCACGTTGTAGTCATGGAAGTTCGATTGCTCCACGACGCCGTTCTTGATCGTCACACGCTCGTGCAGGATGCTGGACAAGCCGTAGATGATCGCGCTCTCCACATTGGCCTTGGCCGCGGCCGGCTGCACGATGACGCCGCCATCAATCGCCGCCCATACCTTGTGCACGCGGATCTTGCCGGTCGCGCGCTCGAGCGAGATTTCGACCGCGCCTGCGCCGAGCGAGCCTGAGCGCTCGGTGATCGAGATGCCGATGGCGCGGCCGTCCGGCCGTTTTGCCTTGTAGTCGGACATCTGCGCCAACGCCTCGAACACCTTGCGCGCCTTGGGGGTAGCGCCCATGCGCTCGAGGCGGAATTCGATCGGATCGACGCCCTGGTCGACCGCCATCTGGTCGACGAAGCTCTCGATGGCGAAGGTGTTGAACACGTGGCCGACCGCGCGCCAGTGCTTGAGCTTGATGCCGTGGGAGACGCCGCGCCGCTCGATGTACTGGTTCGGCACCCCGTAATACGGAATCTTGATGCCGGTAATGAGCAGGAATTCGCCGTCGCCGACCACGCAATGCTTCCAGCCTGTCACCTTGCCGGACGCGTCCGTTGCCGCCTCCAGGCATTGGAAGGACTGCGGGCGGAACATGCCTTGCGCGATATCCTCCTCGCGTGTCCAGATCAGCTTGACCGGTCGGCGCACCTCCTTGGCGATGAGCGCGCATTCTGCGGCGTAGTCGCCGAGCGAGCGCCGGCCGAAGCCGCCGCCCATGTAGCACTGGTGGAAATCCACCTGCTCGTCCTTGAGGCCGAGCGCCTTTGCCACCGCCTTGCGCGATTCGTCGGGCGCCTGGCTGCCCTCCCATACGTCGGCCTTGTCGCCGGCATCGTTGATACGGACCACCGCGTTGAGCGGCTCCATCTGCGCGTGATAGCCGTAATCGCTGCGGAATTCGGCGTGATAGGTCTTGGCCGCGCCGGCGAAGGCGGCCTTCACGTCGCCTTTCTCCTCCAGCTTCACCGCCTGCGCATTCGGGTCGGCGTGGATCCGCACGTAGTCGTCGAGCGCGCGGGCGGAGCTGAAGCCGTCAGCCTTGGCCCTGCTCCAGGTCACTTTCAGCGCGTCGCGCCCGGCCTTCGCGGTCTCGAAATGATCGGCCACCACGGCAAGGCCATTGGCCAATTTGACGATGCCGATGACGCCCTTCATTGCCTTGACCTCGGCGTCGTTCCAGCTTTCCGGCGCGGCGGCCGACTGGTCCTGCTTGCCGGGATCCCAGATGCCCGCCTGCGCATTGTGCACAGGTGAGTGGAGCGTCGAGGCGTAGACCATGCCCGGCAGCTTCACGTCGATGGCGTATTGCGCGGTACCGTTGACCTTGAGCGGGGTATCGCGGCGCGGAACGGACTTGCCGATCAGGCGGAAATCCTTGCGGTCCTTGAGCTCCTTCGGATCGACCGCGGGCAGCGTCGCGGGAATCGTGCCGAAGGCGGCGATCTCGCCATAGGTCAGGCGTGCGCCGTTGGCCGGATTAACGACGACGCTCGGCTCGGTCTTCAGCGTCGCAGGGTCGACGCCCCATTTCTGCGCAGCGTTGGCGATGAGCACCTTGCGCACTTGCGCACCGGCCGTCCGCAGCTGGGTGAAGTAGAGCTGCACGGCGCGGCTGCCGACGATCCACATGAGTTGTTCGGTGCCGAACGGGTCCTTGTAGCCGTAGATCTTGGCATCGGCGGGGGTCCATTCGATCGCGACCTTCGACCAATCGGCGTCCAGCTCTTCCGCGACGATGAGGGGGAGCGACGTCATCGATCCCTGGCCCATTTCGGCCCCGGCGCTGAGAATGGTGATGCGGCCGTCCGGCGCGATGCGCACCCAGGGCGTCACCGAAGCGTTCGCCAACGTGTTCGCCTGCGCTTGCGACATCAGGCGCACGCCGTCGTTGCCGATCGCGATGCAGAATGCCATTCCGCCCAAGCCGGCGAGGACGCTGCGGCGGGAGAGGTTGGTGTCGATGATATTCATGGCTCAGGCCCCCTTCGATGCGCGCTCGATGGCGGCGATAATGCGATGGTAGGTCCCGCAGCGACAGATGTTGCCGTCCATGTGGGTCATGATGTCGGCGCGCGAGGGCTTCGGATTCTTGGCCAGGAGTTCCGCGGCCTTCATGATCTGCCCGGACTGGCAGTAGCCGCATTGCGGCACCTCTTCGACGATCCAGGCCTTCTGCAGCGGATGGGAGGAATCGGGAGACAGGCCTTCGATGGTGACGAGCGTCTTGCCCGCCACCGAACCCACGTCCATCTGGCACGAGCGTTGCGCGATGCCGTCGACATGAATGGTGCAGGCGCCGCAAAGGCCGGCGCCGCAGCCATACTTGGTGCCGGTCAGTCCCACGTGGTCGCGGATGGCCCACAACAGCGGCGTCGACGGGTCGGCATCGAGCGAGACTTGTCGATTGTTCAAGGTGAACGAGACCATGCTTCCTCCTCCGGCTTGGCGCTTTCCTCACGCCTCCCGCCGAGGGACCTCGGCCGACTGGAGAGCGGGGAGCGGCTTGATTGCTAGCTGAACGCGAAATCGCTGGCTGGACGTTGAGCTTGCGGTCAGCTTAGCAAGCGGGGCGGCTGTTTCACATCGGAAAAATTCAAATCTATTCCCGCCCGACGTGCTTTGACCCTGGTCCTCGCCTACGCTGCAATGCAGGAAATCAACCACCATATGACCCTCATGAATCAGCAGAACCAAGCCCTCGCCGCGCAAGCCACCAGCGACAACCCATTGTTTCAGGACTGGGCCGAGCCGTTCGGCGTCCCGCCGTTCGGCCGGGTCGAGCCCGCGCATTTTCTGCCCGCCTTCGCGCGCGCCTTTGCCGCCCACGCGGCGGAGGTGGCGGCCATTGCCGCCGATGCGGGCGAACCGACCTTCGCCAACACGATCGACGCGCTGGAGACGGCGGGTGACGCGCTCACGCGCGCCTCAAACGTCTTCTATCTCCTCGCCGGCGCGCACACGAACGACGCGATCCAGGAGGTCGAGCGCGAGCTGGCGCCGCTCGCTGCCAAGCATTGGAACCGGATCCTCATGGATGAGAGCCTGTACCGGCGGATCGACGCGCTTTACCGCCGCCGCGGGCAACTCGGCCTGATGGCGGAACAGGCGCGCGTGCTTGATCGCTATCACGCGATGTACAAGCGCGCGGGCGCCGCGCTCGACGCTGCTGCGAAAGCGCGGCTCGGCGAAATCAACGAACGCCTCGCCACCCTGGGGACGACCTTCAGCCAGAACGTGCTGGCCGATGAGCAGGGCTACACGCTCGTGCTCGACGGCGAGGATGACCTCGCCGGGCTTCCCGATTTCGTGCGCGCCTCGGCCCAGGCGGCGGCCGAGGAGCGTGGCCTTGCCGGCAAGCACGTCATCACCACCTCGCGCTCGAGCGTGGAGCCATTCCTGCAATTCTCCGCCCGGCGCGATTTGCGGGAGAAGATTTTCCGTGCCTGGATCGCGCGCGGCGATGGCGGCGGTGCGACCGACAACAAGGAGATCATTGCCGAAATGGTGGCGCTGCGCGCCGAGCGCGCGCGGCTGCTCGGCTATCCGACGTTCGCGCATTACCGCCTCGACGACGCCATGGCGAAGACCCCGGAGGCCGTGCGGTCCTTGCTCGAGCGCGTGTGGCTGCCGGCGCGCCGCCGCGCCATGGAAGATCGCGATGCGCTCCAGGGCCTTGTCCAGGATGAAGGAAAGAATTTCGCGCTCGCCCCGTGGGACTGGCGGTATTACGCCGAGAAGCTGCGCAAGCTGCGTTGCGACATCGACGAGGCGGCGATCAAGCCGTACTTCCAGCTCGACCGCGTCATCGATGCTGCCTTCTACACCGCCAACCGCCTGTTCGGACTAACCTTCGAACGCCGCGACGGGATCCCGGTCTGGCACAACGACGTGCGGGTGTGGGAGGTGCGCGATGCCGCCGGGCGTCATCGCGGCCTTTTCTTCGGCGACTATTTCGCGCGCAGCTCGAAACACAGCGGCGCCTGGATGACGACGCTGCGCGATCAGGAAAAGCTCCGGGGCGACATCCGGCCGCTGGTCGTCAATGTCATGAATTTTTCCAAGGGCGGCGAGGGCGAGCCGACGTTGCTGTCGTTCGACGATGCCCGGACGCTGTTTCACGAATTCGGGCATGCATTGCACGCGCTCCTCTCCGACGTCACCTATCCGATGGTCTCGGGCACCAGCGTTCTCACGGACTGGGTGGAACTGCCCTCGCAGCTCTACGAGCACTGGCTTGAGCGGCCGGAAATCCTCAGCCGCTTCGCCGTTCACTTTCGCACCGGCGAGCCGATTCCGCCGGACCTGCTGCGCCGCCTCATCGCCGCGCGGACCTTCAACCAGGGCTATGCGACGGTGGAATACGTCGCCTCGGCATTGGTGGATCTCGACATCCATCTGCGGGCGGCGGGCCAGGCAGATCGCGCACCCCTCGACATCAACGCCTTCGAGCGCGACGCGCTCGAGCGCATCGGCATGCCGGCGGAGATCGTCATGCGTCATCGCCCCGCCCATTTCCAACACGTATTCGCGGGTAGCGGCTACGCCGCTGCCTATTACAGCTATATGTGGTCGGAGGTGCTCGACGCCGATGCCTTCGCCGCGTTTGAGGAAACCGGCGACATCTTCGACGCGGGCACCGCGAAGAACCTGCGGGATCATGTCTATGCCGCCGGCGGCTCGCGCGATCCGGTCGAGCTCTACACCGCCTTCCGCGGCCGGTTGCCGACGCCCGACGGGCTGCTGCGACGGCGGGGGTTGAGCGAAGAGGTCGCCGAGACCTCCACATGAGCGAGGCCCATTTGCATCGGCTTCTCCCGTTGTCATTGCCGGGCTTGACCCGGCAATCAATCATTCTTCGCAAAGACGTTTTTCGAAGAAGATGGATGCGCGGGTCAAGCCCGCGCAGGACACTTCCTGTTCCCGTGACACCCTGAGCCATGGATCTCCACACCGCCGGACATCGCCGGGGCGTCGTCGCCGCTCCTCACCATGCCGCCGTGGAAGCCGGACGCGCCACCTTGGGGGCCGGCGGCAACGCACTCGAGGCCATGGTGGCGATGGCCGCAACCATCGCCGCGGTCTACCCGCACATGGCCCAGATCGGCGGCGATGGCTTCTGGCTGGTGCGTGAACCGTCGGGGCGGGTGCGCGCGCTGATGGCGGCTGGCCGCGCCGGCGCCAATGCACGGCGCGAACTTTACCGTGACGATGAGACGATCCCGCCGCGGGGCCCGCTCGCGGCGCTCACCGTGCCCGGCGCAATCTCCGGCTGGGCGCTGGCGCTGGAAGCCGCGCGGGCGCATGGCGGACGCCTCCCGCTGCCTGATCTGCTCGGAGCTGCGATCCGCCACGCCAGGGAGGGTTATGCCGTCTCGCGCAGCCAAGCCCGGCTCACCGCGGAGAAACTTGCCGAGTTGAAGGACGTCCCCGGCTTCGCGCCGACATTCCTGGTCGATGGTCGCCCGCCAGATGCCGGCACGCTGCTCAAACAACCGGCACTCGCCGCCACGCTCGATCATCTCGCCCATGCCGGACTTGACGATTACTACCGCGGCGACGTCGCCCGGGAGATCGCCGGCGATCTCGACCGGGTCGGCAGCCCGGTCACGCGCGGAGACCTCGAACGTTGCCGGGCGAGCCTCGCGGAGCCGTTGTCGGTCGCGCTCGAGGCCGGCACCGCGTTCAACGCGCCGCCGCCCACGCAAGGTCTCGCATCCTTGGTCATCCTGGCGCTGTTCCAGCGGCTGCGCGTGCCCGATGCCGAGGGCTTCGATCACGTCCACGGGCTGATCGAGGCGACCAAGCGCGCCTTTGCCGTGCGCGACCGCGTGGTGACCGATCCCGATCGCATCCGGCAGCCGGTCCAGCGCTATCTCGACGCCGCGTTTCTGGACGGCGAAGCGCTCAAGATCGATCGCCGCAAGGCGGCGCACTGGCCTGCACCCTATGGCGAAGGAGACACGGTCTGGATGGGCGCCGCCGATGCCTCCGGGCTCGTCGTGTCCTACATCCAGTCGCTCTATTGGGAATTCGGCTCGGGGGTGGTACTGCCAGCGACCGGCGTGCTGATGCAAAATCGCGGCGCGAGCTTTTCCCTTCAAGCGGGCGCGTTGAACGTGCTGGCCCCTGGCCGGCTACCGTTCCACACGCTCAATCCTGCGCTCGCGTTGCTCGCCGATGGCCGCGTCCTCGCCTACGGCGCCATGGGCGGCGACGGCCAGCCGCAAACGCAAGCCGCGCTGTTTACGCGGTACGTGCGCTATCGAGCGACGCTCGATCGCTCGATCGACGCCCCGCGCTGGCTGCTCGGCCGGACCTGGGGCTCGAACCACACCAATCTGCGTATGGAAGCGCGCTTCGACGGCGCCCTGGTCGAGCGCCTGCTGGCGGCCGGCCACGATGTCGAGGTGCTGCCGGACGCCTATTCCGACGTCATGGGCCATGCCGGGGCGGTGGTGCTCCATCCGGACGGCACGCTCGAAGGCGGCCACGATCCGCGCGCCGATGGCGGGGCGGCGGGGGTCTAGCGCAGCCGCCGGCGGCATGTCGGCGGACTGTCATGTCCGCGCCTCCATTCCGCCGCAGTCCGTGATATCGTGCCCTGCCGGAGGCGTGCGGCGCAATTGGCGGGCAGAATCCATGATCTACCGTTTTTTCTCCTCCATCGTGACCGTGTTGTTCGCGGTGGTGATCAGCGGCGAAACGGCGTCGGCGCATCCGCACGTGTGGGTGACGGTCAAGAGCGAGCTTGTCTA
>DASSJW010000735.1:0-2737 GCA_035690995.1 Xanthobacteraceae bacterium | reverse complement strand
ATGGTTGAGGGTGTTGACGCAGTTGGCGAAGGTGCCGCGCTCGGGCAGCGCGCCGACGTAGTGTTGCGCGCCGGCGATGAGATAGATACGGGCCTCCGGCGCCGGCGGCAGGTCACGCTCCCCGTCCGGGTCGGTCGCGATGAGCGAGGCGGCGCGATTCCAGTATTCCGATGAGTTGTTCACGTAGAATAGTTTCGGCACCGCTGCGAGCGCGCGCGCGCGATCCAGGATCGAGGCCTCGGCGCCGGTTACGGACTCGCGCGTGGGAACGGTCGCGAATGGAAAGAAATCGGTCGGATAGATGTGGTCTTCAAGCATGCTGAAATGCCGCGTCGGCATGGCGAAGCGGTAGTCGAAGCCGCCTTTGCCGCCGCCCGCGACATGGATGAACGCGCCATCGAACACCGCCCGGCCGTCCTCGTCCACATGCAGACCGCGCAGCAGCATGGTCTGAATCAAGCGCCCGGACTGGGAAATGCCGAAGATGAGGCTCGTTCGCGGCGCCGGCGTTCCCGCCAGCGGATGGTTCCGCAGGTAGGAGAGGAGATCGCGGATTCCCGCCATCCCGGCGGCGGCAACGATCGGATCGCGTGCGGTGTAGACGAGTTCATAGATGCGCCCGGGCTTGAAGCCACCATCGAGCGCGATCTCGCTGGCAATGCCATCCTCGTTGCGCTGCACGAACGACCACGCCGCGCGCGCAATCGGCCGGCGCTCGCCCTCCGGCCGATCGCGTTCGGTGAGCACCGCATCGGGAGCACCATCAGTCGCGAACCGATAGGCGATGCCCAAAAGCCCGGTGAACCGGGCGATCGGGCGTGGCTCGTCCACGATCAGCTCGTAGGCAACCTTGCCCGTGATCGGGGTGCCGTCGTTGGTCGCGATCGGCGCCCGCAGGACCAGCCGGTTGTCGCCCGGCCGTGCCGCGACGTCCGCCGCCCACGCCGACCACACCAGCGTGATGCCCTGCTGGAACAAGAAACCGTTGCCCGCATCCGCCACCGTTGCCGGGTCGTTGCTGAACGAGGCTTCGTGGAGCTGGCGAAGGATGGCGATGTTGCCGCGGTTGTTGACCTCGTAGAGCAGCGTGCCATTGCGGCGCGCAGTCTCCTTGGGACGCAACACCAGGAACTCCGCGCTGAATTCCACCAACCCACGCGCATTGCGCGGCGCCAGCTTGAGATCGGTCACCGCCGCATTCGCCGCCGCATTCGGATCAAGCGCGAAGAAGGCGCGGCCGCGCAGTTTTTCATAGGCACCGCCATCGCCGAACTCGACGCCGGACGCGAAGTCCTGGCGGCTCAGGATTTCGATCCGCTCAACCCTCGCAGCGGCCGGCAACGAAATCGCGGTCAAAAACAGTGCTGCGATGATGATTAGCCGCATGCTCCGGTCTCCGGCCGTCGAGGACGATCAGCAAACTCGATCCCATCGTTGAAACATTGATCATCATAGCTCGGCGGCGCGCCGCAGGCGACGGCTCACGCGGCCGGCAATGTCATTCCGGGTGTCGTCGTCGCCACTCCCGGGGCGGCAGAAATGCTCCCGCCCAGATGCCACGCTTGGCGGCTTGCGCCTCGTTCTGCTCCGCGCGGTAATTTTGGACGCCGCTGGACGTCACCGCCCAACCATGCCGCACGATCCAGGCGTTGACGTCCGAGCCGTCCGGGACCGAGCAGACCGCAAGGACCCGATCATATCGGTCGCGTCCCTTGGGGGCGCAGGTCACTATCCGATTGCTGATGTAGCTGCGCAGCTCCTGCGCCGCCGCTTGTCCGCAGGACCATGTCTGCCCTTTGGAATCGACGCATGTTTGACTCCATTCTGGAGCGTCGATGCCTTGCAAGCGAATGCGCGCACCAGATATTTCGATGCTGTCGCCGTCAACCACGCGCACCCGGCCGATCAACGGCGCCTCGGGCTTGGCGGTCCAATGCTGGTAAGCGTAGAAGCCGAGCAAGCCGGCCAGCAAGACGACGGCAATGAGCGGACGCCAATCGACCCGACGGATTACGCCCCGTCGAGCTCCTGGTCTGTTCGCCACTGAATGCGTGCGTCGCATTGCCGGATCGATCAACGGAAATGAGGCGAATCGGAACACCTTCGAGCGTAGCGCAGCGTTTTGCATCGCGCCTCGATCCCGCGCGCGCTGCGCAAGAATGGCTCGGAGGAGAGGCGTTGCCCTGATGAGGCCGGCGGCAAGAGGCCGCGATCAGGCACCATCTTTTGCCCAATTCATGGTTGACCCTGGCTCGACTCACTCCGGGGGCGGGGTCATGCGGGCGGTGGTCAGGCGTCGCTGGGCGTGGACGTTTGTCTGCGCGGTGCTGTCCGCGGCTGGCTCGTCCGATAATTTTGTGACGTCCGTTTGGGCCCAAGCCCACCGCTCGGACGAACCCGTCGAATTCTCCCAGCCTACATTGACTGGCGATTGGGGCGGGGTGCGGTCCGATCTCGAGCGCAAGGGCGTCACTTTCACCCTCAACTATACCAACGATTTCCTGGCGAATGTCCGCGGCGGAATCGGACGTGGTGCCATCGGGATCGGCGCTTTCCAGCCGCAGCTCGACCTCGATCTGGGAAAGCTCGTGGGATGGGATGGTGGCCGCTTTCACACTCACGGCCTCATCACGCATGGGTCTGCCTTTAGTCCGACCTACCTCGGAAACATCCTGGCCGTCTCGAACCTCGAAGCCGGGCCAGTCGCGCGGCTCTATTCGTTTTGGTACGAGCAGAA
>DASSJW010000734.1:0-5837 GCA_035690995.1 Xanthobacteraceae bacterium | reverse complement strand
CGCGATCATGGTGCAGAACATGCCGGGTGCCGGCTCGTTGCGGTCGGTGATGGCGCTCGTCAACTCGTCCGAGGACGTCATCGGCACCTTCAGTTCGTCGCTGATCACGGAAGCGATCTCGGCGCCCGAACGCGTGAAGGTCGACTTTCGGAAATTGGCCTCGATCGGCAATGTCAGCGCGGATATCAGGGTCTGCTATACCCGCAGCGCGCTGGGGCTGCGCAGTTGGAGCGACCTCGCGGCCCGCGAGCAGGTCGTTTTCGGCGCGACCGCCGCTGGGACGTCGGGAAATGTCGACACCGCCATGCTGCGCAACCTGTTCGGCGTCAGGCTCAAGCAGGTGCAAGGTTATGCCGGCAGCGCAGACAAGCGTCTCGCGCTCGAGAAGGGCGAGATCGACGGCGACTGCGGCGGCTGGACCTCGATTCCCGAGGACTGGCTGCGCAACGGCAAGATCAACGTCCTGCTCCGCCTGTCGCCGATGCTGGTGGCGGGCATGGATCGCGATGTGCCGTTCGGTGGCGATCTCCTCGACAATGCACGTGACCGCAAGATCTACGATTTCCTGACCGCGCCGCAACGGCTTGGACGGCTGTTCATGGTGCCGGCGCAGGTTCCGGCCGAGCGCGTCGCGGCGCTGCGCGTCGCATTCGACGCGATGGTCGCGGATGCCGGCTTTCTTGCCGAAGCGCAGAGGTCCGGGCTCACCGTCACACCGATGACCGGCAGCGCCGTGGATCGCGAGATCGCGGAGCTCTATGCGACGCCAGCGGGCGTGTTGGCGCGGGCCCGCACGATTGCCGGGGAGTGATCCATCAACGGGTCGACTTTCGGCCCTTGGGTTGACCGGTTATGGCGGTCGCGGACGAACATCAGCCGCATCGACGCGGACCGCGACGCGCTCACAGCAATCCGGCCTGGCGCGCCTTTTCGCGGTAGTGTTCCCAGGTCTTTGCAATCCGGTATTCGTTTCGCGCGAAGCTGACCTTGAGCACCTCGACCTCCTCGGGGGTGATCGGCTTGAGTGGGCCGAGGCTCGCCGCCTGGATCGTGCTGCGCGCATTCTCCTCCATTTCCAGACTGTCGAGAAACACCTCCTGCACGCCGTCGACGGCCACCACGCTGCCGTGCCCGCGCAACAGACAATATTTGTGCTTGCCGAGCGTTCGAGCGACTGCGGCCCCCTGCTCGACGGTGCGGATATGAGTGGGGTCGGGATGGATCGGCATGCCGATGAAGCGGAAGCCGAAGTTGCGCATGGCGATGACCGGCCGATCCACCATGGTGAACAGGGTCGACATCGGCGGATGACCATGGCCGACCGCTTGCACGTCCTCGCGCGCGCGATAGACCCCGAGATGGATCGCAGTCTCGGTCGGGGGCAGCCTGTTTCCGTCCAAGACCTTGCCGTCGAGGTCGACGACCAGCATGTCGTCGGCGGTGACGCCGGCGCGACTGGCGTCGCGTGGCAGAATGAGGACGCGATCAGTGCCGGGAATGCGGGCGCTGACATGGCCGCTGTAGTCGAGCAGTTCCGCCATCACCATCATGCGGTGGCAATCGGCGAGCTGCTGCCGCAGCGTGCTTTCGGACAGTTGCGGCATTAAACCTCACCGGTGTTGAGTTTCTGAGCGAACTGTTGTTCAGCAACGCTGCATGAAATTGAAATCGCTGGCAAGGCGAGGACATCGCCGGTGCGACGATCCCGATTTGTCCTGTTTCCGGCAGCGACCCTCATCCGGCGTCGATTTGAACTCGCGCGGCACCTCGGCTAGACCCGACCGGGGATCAAACGCATGAACCGAACCGGTCTCGTCATCGCGCTTGCCGTTGCCGCCGTGGTGGGCGTTATCTTCGGCCTGCGGCCCGATCTCGACCTCAAGCTCGCGGGCCTGTTTTTCGACCCGGAACGCGGGGGATTCTGGCGCGCATATGATCCACCGTATCTGCGGGCGCGCGACGCTGCCACCTGGCTGATCACGCTCGTCGCCATGCCCGCCTTCGTCGCGCTCGCGTTCAAGCTCATTCGTCCGCAGCGCACGCTGCTCCTGCCCGGCCGCGCGGTGGTGCTGATGGTGGTGACGCTCGCGCTTGCGCCCGGGGTCGTCGCCAACATGGTGTTCAAGGAGCATTGGGGCCGGCCGCGCCCCATCGACGTCACCGAGTTCGGGGGCACGGAGCATTTCCGCCCATGGTGGGATCCGCGCGGCGACTGCCCGAAGAATTGCTCCTTCGTGGCCGGCGAGCCTTCGGGCGCGTTCTGGACGCTGGCCCCGGCGGCGGTCGTGCCGCCGCAATGGCGCGCGCTCGCCTACGGCGCGGCGCTCGCCTTCGGCGCCGCGGTGGGGGTGCTGCGGATGGCGGCGGGCGCGCATTTCTTCAGCGACGTCGTGTTCGCGGGAGTGTTCAGCTTCCTGGTGATCTGGCTCACCCATGGCTGCCTCTACCGCTGGCGCCGCACCCGGATTTCGGACGCGGCGGTGGACGACGTGCTGGAGCGCATGATCATATGGCAGCGCGCTACGCTGAAGCGCATGCGCTTCGGCCGCCGCGATCCGGCCACGGCAGAGACCAGCCGGGTGCAGAGGAAAGAGTAGCCACCGCTATTTCGCCGGGGTCCCCGCCACATAGGGCCCGAAGGCCGCCACGGCTTCAGCGGCGAAGCTGGTATCGACGATGTCGGAAGGCCCAACTTTTCCGTCGAGCTGACCGGTATCCTTGAAGAACTGCCAATCCTTGGTGAGGCTCTCGAGATTCACCGCGCCGTTGGGGTCGATCGCCGGCGGGGTGATGACGCGATAGAGCTCGGCATCCTTGAGCGATGAATATCTGGTGAGGATGGAAATGACCTCCGGCCCATTTGGCCCGGCGAGCCGGCCGCCGGCGAGCGCATCGTTGTAGAAGCGCACCGCGCGAATGTAGGCGCGCATGAATTTGAGCGCGACCGGGCGCCGGTTCTTGATGAAGGGCTCGCCGTACAACAGCACCGCGGTTTGCTGGTTGGGATAGAACTCGTCGTTGCCGGCAAAGCGGACGGCGCTGCCCTGACGCTGGATGAATGTCGATGTCGGTTCGTTGGTGATGCTCGCATCGACGGCGCCATTGGCGAGCGCCGGAGGGTGCTGCGCAAAACCCATGTAAACCGGGGTCGCATCTCCCCATTTCAGGCCGCCGCGCTTGAGCGCCTCATTGAGCACGGATTCGTCACCGATGCCGACTCCCGAGATCGCGACGCGCAGACCTTTGAGATCGGCGTAGCTCTTGAACTTGCCGCTCTCGACGAGTTCCTTGCGGACCAGCAGCGACGCGAACCCGTAGCCCGGACCGTAGTGCACCTTATCCGCCACGACCTTGAGGCCGACGCCGCGTTTGACAGCGTTGTACAGCCCCACGGAGACCGCGCCGCCGCCGGCGTCGAGGTCGCCGGTGCCCAGGGGAGCCACCATCTTGGCTCCGGAATCGAACGACATCAGCTCGAGCGCGAGCCCTTCGGCGCCGAAATAGCCTTTGGCATCGGCGATGAAGAAAGGCGCATCGCTGCTGGCGCCGATGATGCCGACGCGCACGGTCTCGGCCCGCGCGGCATCGGCAACAACCCCTGCGGTCAAGGCCAGCGTCACGCACGCGAATAGCCGGGCCGCCGCAAACCGAAAGGAGTCCATCTCGGATTTTCTCCTGCGCAAACTCATGATGTGAATCCGGCGGTTCGATGCCATCATGAAGCGATGGAGCGCCTGATGAAAGAGAATATCGTTCTGACCGCCGGCGATGGTCACATGTTGCCGGCCTATCGCACCACGCCCGCCGCCGCGCCGCGCGGCCATCTGGTCGTTCTGCAAGAGTTCTTCGGTCTGAACGATCATATCCGCAGCGTCGCCGACCGGTTTGCCGCGCTTGGATACGATGTCATCGTTCCGGGGTTGTCCGATCGCGCCGAGCCGGGCGCCGAGTTCGGCTACGACGCCGCCGGTATCGCGGCGGGCCACGCCTTGCGTGCCCGGATTCCCATCGAGGACAGTCTCCTCGACGTGCAGGCTGCGATCGATGCCATCAAGCCATTCGGCAGGGTCGGCGTCGTGGGCTATTGCTGGGGCGGCTCGCTGGCGTTCTTTTCGGCGACACGCCTGCGCGATCTGACCTGCGCCGTCGGCTACTACGGCAGCCAGATCGTCGCCCGCGCGCATGAGGTTCCGAAGGTTCCGACCATGCTGCACTTCGGCGACATCGACGCCAGCATCCCGCTCAGCGATGTCGAGAAGATCCGGCAGGCACGGCCCGACGTATCGATCCACGTCTATCCGGGCCGGCACGGGTTCAACTGCGACGCGCGTTCCAACTATGAGCCGGCGTCGGCCCAGATCGCGCTCGGACGCACGCTCGAGTTTCTTTGCAAACACGTCGGGTAGCGCGTTTCTGGTGCTGCTCTAGCATCGGGCGGTCATTGCCGGGCTGACGGCAGTCCATCCTTTTCGCGACGAAAAAAATAGAAGCGCGTAACGGCGTCGACTCAATACTGGCCCTTCGGCTCCAGGCCGAGCATGTGCTGCCCGTACATGCTGCCGGTGGAATCCCAATTGAGGCTGATATGGGAGGCGGCTGCGTGCGCGTCGCGCCAGCTTCGCTGCAGCGATTTGTCCAGAAAGAGTCCCTGCCCGCCGGCGGCGAGGAACAGCGCATCGATCGCCTGCACCAGAAGCCGAACGCAATAGGCTTGGTCGCGCCGGTTGCGCAGCCGCACGTCGATGCTGATAGCCTCGCCGCGCACGGCGCTTGCATAGGCCTCGGCGAGATCGCGGGACATCAACAGCCGCGCCGCGTCGATCAGGGCGCTTGCCTCGGCGACGCGCATCTGCACCGTCGTGAGCTCGGCCATGCGGCGATTGCCGCCGGCCACCGCACCGCGCGTGGTGCGCACGCTGGCCATGGCGAGGAAATCGGCCAGCGCGCCTTCCGCCATGCCCAGCACCGGCGACACGATCGTGATCGGCAGCACGGCGAGGAACGATTGCCGGTAGAGCGGATTGGGATGCGTCCGCATGCCCGGCGCGCTGGCATCGGCAAGCTCGGCGAAGGTGAGCGTGCGATGAACGGGAACGAAGGCGTCGCGGGCAACGAGGTTCTTGCTGCCGGTGCCGGCAAGCCCCATCGTGTGCCAGTTGTCATCGATGGTGCAATCGGTGCTGCGCAGCAGGAAAAATCCCGGCTTCGCCGCGCCATCCGGCTGCGGGATCATGCCGCCGAGCAACTGCCACTGCGCATTGTCGCAACCGCTGCAGAAGCTGCCGGTCCCGGACAGCCGGTAGCCGCCGTCCACTGCGACGGCCTGTCCGACCGGCGCATAGGTGCCGGCGACGAGTGCGCTGCGATCCTGCCACACCTCGTCCTGCGCCTCGCGTGAGAAGCAGGCGATAAGCCACTGGTGCGAGGCCAACAGGCCGTAGACCCAGCCGGTCGAGCCGCAACCGGTGGCTATGGCCGCGACCACCTGCGAGAACACGTCGAAGCCGCACTCGAATCCACCATAGGCCTGCGGCTGCATGATGCGGAAGAGGTCCATCTCCCGCATGCGCGCGATCATGTCCTCGCCGACGCGCCGGTCGGCTTCGGTCTGTTGCGCCCGCTCGCGTGCGAGGGAAGCGATCGTGCGCGCGCGCGCGAGGAGATCGGGAACGTCGGGTTTGGCGACCGGCGATCGAGCGGCAACGATAGACATCGTCGCATGGTAACCCGGATGGCGCGGCAACGAAATCCGCTCCGGTTCTCGCCGGGCCATCGCCTCCGCCTGACCCGTCGCAGGCGGCGAGGGCTGCGGGGTTTCATCGCGCGTTGCGCGCATT
>DASSJW010000733.1:0-3965 GCA_035690995.1 Xanthobacteraceae bacterium | reverse complement strand
GTCTCGGCGGCAAGTTCGACCTGTGCGCCGGCGAGGCCGAGTCGTTCGGCGCGTAACCGCACCTGCGCTACTGCTTCTTCGCCGGAGATATAGACCGCACGCTGCTTGGCGCGGGCCAGGGTTGCCGCCACCTGGATCAGCAGGGTCGACTTGCCGATGCCGGGATCGCCGCCGAGGAGCAGCACGGAGCCGCGCACGAAGCCGCCACCGGTGACGCGGTCGAACTCGGCGAGCCCCGACGCGAGCCGCGGTGCGTCGTGGGTCGCACCGGCGAGCGCCTCGAGCGCGAACACGCGGCCCTTGCGTGGCGTACGCCCCGGCATTTGCGGGCGCGCGCCGGCTGCGTTTTCCTCGGCGATCGTGTTCCATTCACCGCAGGCGTCGCATTTGCCCTGCCAGCGGCCATAGGTGGCGCCGCAGTTCTGGCAGATGAAGCTCACGTCGCGCCGGGCCATCGTTCCGATTACCACTGATTCGCTGTTCGTGTCCGGCGACTATCCGGCGGTGCGCATGCCGGCCGGCTCACGCGGGCTGGCGCGCTCCGCGGCGTTGCGACTCAGGTATTACCTTCGGGCACGCGATTGCGTTGGCTGCGCCGCCGGGCTCCGAGTCACGCGCCCTTATAAATGCGATGATAGCGCCGTCCGAGGTTGGTCAGCACCTCATAGCCGATGGTGCCCATGGCGGCGGCAAGATCATCGATACTCATGCCGTCGCCGATCAACGTGGCGAGATCGCCGCGACGCACGCTGCCCTCGGCGAGTTGCGTAACGTCGACGGCAAAGAGATCCATCGACACACGGCCGGCGATCGGACAACGCCTGCCGGCCACGATGACCTCGGCGGCGGGCTTGCCCCTGGAGGCGCCGGCCGACCGCAGGAAGCCGTCCGCGTAGCCGACGGCCACCACCGCGATGCGGCTGGTGCGCGGGGCGGCAAAAGTGGCGCCGTAACCTACGGTTTCGCCCTTGCCGACGGTGCGAACTTGGATGATCCGACCCTTGAGCTCGACCACCGGGTGCATGGGATTGTCGCGCCCGGGGGTTGGGTTGACGCCGTAGAGCGCCACGCCCGGGCGAACCAGGTCGCAATATACGGTGCCGCCCAGGAATATTCCGGAGGAATTGGCGAGGGAGGATGCCAGCCCCCGATAGAGGATGCGAATTTCGCGAAACAGCCGGATCTGCTGGTCGTTCATCGGATGGTCGTGATTGTCCGCGCAGGCGAGATGGCTCATCAGCAGGGTGAAGCCATGGCTTTCGGATTGGAGGCGGGGTGCGATGGCTGTTGCCTCGTCGATCGTGAGCCCAAGCCGGTTCATGCCGGTATCGACGTGGAGAGCGGCGCCGCCGCGCCAGTTGTTGATGGCGACAAACGCATCCCACTCTGCAAGCTCAGTGGTGCTATTGATGACCGGCTGCAGATAGTCCTGGGCAAAGGCCTGGGCCGAGCCCGGCATGATCCCATTGAGGACGTAGATCGTCGCCTCGGGTGCGAGCGCCCGCACCCGCCGTCCTTCGGCGACGTCGGCGACGAAGAAGGTCCGGCACCCGGCTTTCGACAATGTTCGCGTGACGGGCTCGAGCCCGCAGCCATAGCCGTCGCCCTTGACCACGGCCGCACATTCGACCGGAACGGTGGCGTTGGAGAGCATCCTCCAATTGGCCTCGATGGCGGCAAGGTCGATGGTAAGAAGGCCACCCGCTTCCGTTGGGTCGGAAGCCCTGGCCCCTGCATCGGCGGAGTGCAAATCGGGATCATGGATGGTCATGGTTGAGACGTTATGGCGGGGCGGCGCCCGCCCGTCCAGTGTCGGCCGGCAGCCCAGGGCGTCATGGATGCCGATGGCCTGCCGCCGGCGGCGGGGCGGGCGGTGGCGGCACACCAACTGCGCCGGCTGTCGTCACCCCTGTGCGCCGGCGCTCCGCTGTTGCGTGACGTCGAGTGCGCGGGTTCTCGCGATCAGACCGGTTCGGGCATCTGATCGTCGCGCGCAAGGTTGTCGAAGCGGGTGACGGCCGCGTCGAATTGGACATTGACCGTGCCGGTTGGGCCGTGGCGTTGCTTGCCGATGATAATTTCGGCTTTGCCGTGCACGGCGGCCATCTCCACCTGCCACTTGGTATATTCGTCGGTGCCGGGCCGCGGTTCCTTGTTGCTGAGGTAGTACTCCTCGCGGAATACGAACATCACGACGTCGGCGTCCTGCTCGATCGAGCCCGACTCGCGCAGATCGGAGAGCTGCGGCCGCTTGTCGTCCCGGTTCTCGACTTGTCGCGACAATTGCGAGAGCGCCATGATCGGCACGTTGAGTTCCTTGGCGAGCGCCTTGAGGTTCGTGGTGATCTCGGTCACCTCCTGCACGCGGTTTTCCTGCGATCGCCGGCTCGAACCTTGCAGCAACTGGATATAGTCGATGACCAGCAGATCGAGACCTTTTTGCCGCTTGAGACGCCGCGCGCGCGCGGCGAGCTGTGCAACCGTCAATCCGCCAGTCTCGTCGATGAAGAAGGGCAGATGCTGCAGCTCGATAGCCACGTCCTTGATCTTCTCGAAGTCGCGCTCGTTGATGCCGCCGCGGCGGATCGTGCTGGATGGAATGCCGCTTTGCTCGGCGATGATGCGCGTCGCCAGCTGTTCGGCCGACATTTCGAGCGAGAAGAAGCCCACGATGCCCCCGTTCACCGTGTCGATGTGCCCATCGGCACGCACCTCGCCGCGCCATGCGCGCGCGACATTGTAGGCGATGTTGGTCGCGAGCGCGGTCTTGCCCATGCCGGGGCGTCCGGCGACGATGATCAGGTCCGAGGACTGCAGGCCGCCCATCTTGGTGTCGAGGTCCTTGAGACCCGTTGCCAGGCCGGACAGGCGCCCCTCGCGCTGGTAGGCGCGCGCCGCCATATCGACTGCAGTGGTGAGCGCCGTTTCGAACTTCTGAAAGCCTCCGCCGTAGCGCCCGATCTCCGCGAGTTCGTACAGGCGGCGTTCGGCATCCTCGATCTGGTCGCGGGGCGCAAAATCAACGGGCGCATCGAACGCGACGTTGACCATGTCCTCGCCGATGGTAATCAGCTCACGCCGGGTCGCGAGGTCGTACACCGTACGCCCGTAATCCACCGCATTGATGATGGTCGTTGCTTCGGCGGCAAGACGGGCGAGGTACTGGGCGAGGGTCAACCCCGCAATATCGGTCTCGGCGGGCAAAAACGTCTTGAGGGTGACCGGCGAGGCCAGCTTGCCCGTGCGGATGAGACTGCGCGCCACGTCGTAGATTTGCTGATGGATCGGCTCGAAGAAATGCGGCGGCTCGAGAAAATCGCTGACGCGATAGAGCGCCTCGTTGTTGACGAGGATGGCTCCCAGAAGCGCCTGCTCCGCTTCGATGTTGTGCGGTGCGGCGCGATAGGGCGGCGCCGGCTCTCCCGGTAGCTTGCGCGCTGTCGAATCGAGGGGTGCCATGATGCAGAGCGAATCGCTTTCCAATCGGTCGAAAGAGTGGCGCAATTACACCCGCCGCCAATTCAACGCGACCGTTCATTGCTGCTGTCCCCGTTACCCACCGCGGGAAATAACTGTCGAAATGGGCCGGCGGCGCCCTTGACCATCGAATGCGCTCGCGCCGCACGGGACCATCAAGGGCTAGTAGAGAGGAGGCCGCTTATTCCCCGGCCAGCCGTAGCGGCGGGCGGCCGCCTTGCTCGAGCGCACGCAGCCGCGCTTCTTCGCGCGCGATGTAATCGCGGGTCATCGGCACGACGCCCTGCTTCTTGGTCAACTGCAGCTGAAAAACCATCATGGCCTGTTCGCGGAACGCCATCTCCGCCGCTGCAAGGTAGAATTCCCACATCCGCGTAAACCGCGCGTCATACAGCCGCTCCACCTGCTCGCGATGGGCGAGAAAGCGCGCCCGCCACGCCTTGAGGGTCTCGGCATAGTGCAGCCGGAGAATCTCGATATCGGTGACC
>DASSJW010000732.1:0-6167 GCA_035690995.1 Xanthobacteraceae bacterium | reverse complement strand
GGCCGGATCGGCGCGCGAATGCCCGCTGTGGCGGTAGGTCATGCATTCGATCAGCGACGGTCCCCCGCCGGCCCTCGCCTTGTCGTAGGCGGCGTTCGCGGCGCGGTAGACCGCGTCGGCGTCGTTGCCGTCGACGATGATCCGCTCGAGGCCGTAGGCCGAGGCCCGGTCGGCCGCGGGATGCTCGACCGCGGTCACGTCGCCGATCGGGGTATATTCCATGTAGAGATTGTTCTCGCACACGAAGACCACCGGCAGCTTCCACACCGCGGCGAAGTTCAGCGCCTCGTGGAACGCGCCGATATTGGTGGTGCCGTCGCCGAAGAAGCACACCGTCACGTCGCTGTCGCCCCGATACTGCGCACGCAGCGCCGCGCCGCAGGCGATCGGCAGATGCGCGCCGATGATGGCATAGGAGCCCATGACGCCGTGCTCGGCCGAGGTGAGATGCATGGAGCCGCCCTTGCCGCGCATCAGGCCATTGTCGCGCTGCATCAGCTCGCCCAGCACCTTCTCGATCGGCACGCCGCGCGCCAGCGTGTGGGCGTGGCCGCGATAGGTGCAGAACGAGAGGTCGCCGGGCTTCATCGCGGCGGCGAAGCCCGCCGCGACCGCCTCCTGGCCGAGCGAGAGATGGCTCGTGCCCTTCACCAGGTTCTGCAGGAACAGGTCGAAGGCGCGCTGCTCGCTCTCGCGGATCTCGACCTGCAGGCGGTAGAGCGTGAGCCGCTTCTCCTCGCCGATATCGTCGTTGATGCCGGCACGGGAGCCGTTGGACGCACGCGCTGGTTCTTTCGCCATTAACTCCACCTCGACATCGGCCGTTGAAGGGGGCAGCCGGGACCGGCCGCAGCGGAAAGTAGCCTCCGGGACCAAGCTTATGCAACGCGTATTCGCGGTTCCGAGCCCATGGGGCTTCCGCCTGCTCTGGCCCAAGTTTCAGGTCGTTACTGCCAGGCTTGACCCGGCAATCCATCTCCTTCGCAAAACAGCTCTTGCGAGCCGCGGGTCAAGCCCGCAGGCGACGCGTGCGTCTAGAGCTTTCGCCTCGTCTGGCGCTCGCGGTGGAGGATGTAGAGACCCGAGGCGACCACGATGGCGGCGCCGGTGAGCGTCCAGCGGGTGGGCAGGTCGCCGAACACCAGGTAGCCCAGCACGATCACCAGTACGATCTCGGTATAGATGAAGGGCGACAGCACCGCGGCCGGCGCCAGCCGGTGGGCGGCGATCAGGAAATAGTGGCCGGCGCTGCCCATGGCGCCCGACGCCACCATCAGCGCGATCACGATAGGCTCGCTCGGCGTGGTCCACACGAACGGAACCACCGGCAGGAGCACCAACGCGCCGAAGATGTTGGAATAGAACAGCGTGGTGCCGTTGGAATCGGTGCGGGCGAGAATGCGGGTGATGATGGAATAGAGCGCGTAGAACACCGCGGCGGAGAGCGAGAGCAGCGCCGCCGGATGGAAGCTGCCGGCGCCCGGACGCGTCACCACCAGGACGCCGATGAAGCCGACGGCGATCGCCGCCCAGCGGCGCCAGCGCACCCACTCCCGCAGCATCGGCCCCGACAGTGCCGCGACGAAGAACGGCGTCGAGAACACCAACGCGATCGCCTCGTCGAGCTGGAGGAAGCGCAGCGCGGCGAAATTGCACAGCGTGGAACCGAGCAGCAGCATCGAACGCCCGATCTGCAGCGCCGGCCGGGTGGTGCGCATGAGGCCGGGCGTCGTCCACGGATTCGACACGATGAACGGGAACAGGAACGCGCCGGTGTAGCGCGCCCACACGATCTGCAGCGTGTTCATGTAGAGGTTGAGATATTTCGCCGTCGTGTCGAGCATGGCAAAGCACGCCACCGCCGCGCACATCAGCGCGATGCCGGTGAGGCGCGAGGCGCGCTGCTGCGATGCGTCGTCATGCATGGTGGAGGTCGGTGCGATCGAATAGTAGATTTGCTAGTGTGCCACGACGGTTTGCGAAACGTCGGAACCGGGACATTAGGATGTTCGCGGACCATTGGCACTTCCGAGGAGAAGACACAATGCGGGCTTTCGGCCGGATCATCTCAATTGCGGCAGTGCTGGTGTCGGTCGCCGGCATGGCTGCCGCCGCCGACATCCGCGTGCTCAGCGTGGGCGCGGTGCAGAACGCCGTGCGGCCGCTGGCGGTGGATTTCAGCAAGGAGACCGGTCACAAGATCGTGTTTACCGTCGGCTCGCCCGCGGTCGTTGCGCAGAAGCTCAAGGACGGTGAGACCTTCGACGCGGTGATCGTCTCGGAACCGGCGATGGACGCCCTCGACAAGGAGGGCATCGTCAATCCGGAGAGCCGCGTCCGCCTCGCCAATACCGGCATCGCCGTCGCGGTGCGCGCAGGCGCGCCGGTGCCGAACCTGTCGACGCCGGAGGCGTTCAAAGAGGCGCTGCTGGCGGCGAAGTCACTGGTCTACGGCGATCCGACATTGCGCAACCAGAGCGGCGAAAAGGCCGAGCAGATTCTGGCCAAGGCGGGACTCCTCGATGCGCTCAAGGGCAAGCTCCGGGTCGTTCCCGGGCAGGCGGAGAGCCAGGACCTGATCGCCAAGGGCGAGGTGGAGATGGGCCTGTACAATCTCAGCGAAATCCCCGAGAGCAAGGGACTGAAGATCGCCGGGCCGGTGCCGGCGCCGCTGCAGCTCACCACCACCTATGAAGGCGCGTTGATGTCGGACGGCTCGGTGCCGCAGGCGGCACGCGAGTTCATCCGCTTCCTGTCCGAACCGGACGCGCGCGCCAAGTGGCTCGCCGCCAAGCTCGAGCCGCTGGCGGATCATTAGAGTGAAATTGAATCACGGTTTTCGCTCCGGGCATTTACTCGGCCGCACGATCTTATTTCCGGGGGCGACCATGCCTTAGGCGCCCCCGGCGTCATCAGTGCAGCACGAACACCGGCAGGCCGGCATGCTCAAGGATGGACCGCGTACAACCACCGAAGATTTGCTGTCGCAGCGGACCGGTACTGTAACCCCCCATCACCAGAAGATCGGCGCCACAGGCCGCGGCCGCGGATGAGAGCAGCGTCGCGATCGGGCGGCCGTCTGGCTTGATCGGCTGCGCCTCGGCGCGGAGGCCGTGCCATGCCAGGTGGCGCGCGACGGCCGCGGCGTCATTCCCTGCGGGGCCTTCATCGACCGCCGCGACCACCACCCTTTCCGCCTCCGTCAACAGCGGCATGGCGGCAGTCAGGGCGCGGGCAGGTTCGGGGGCATCCTTCCAACACACCATCACGGTGCCGGTCAGGGTGCGCGGCGCATGCGGCCCCGCGATCAAGACTGGACGACCGCATGCGACCAGCAGGAGCGGCAGGAGATCCGGCGGCAGCCCGTTCGGACGGGTGAAGCGCCCCATCACCACGAGATCGTGGACGCGCCCCTGCGTGATGAACGGCGCTTCGCCCTCGCCACGTTCCTCATGCCAGCCCGCGGACACTGCCTGCAACGCGTCCGGCGCATCCACGAGGGGAATCTTGTGCCGTTCGCAGAAGTCGCGGACGTGATGCTGGGCCCCTTCCGAGCGACTTTCCGCATCGTGCCGCAGCTCTTGCAGCGCGTTGCGTAGCCCTTTGCCGCGGGCGAACGCGACATGCGGCGTATATCTCAGCGCGTCGCCCGAATTCACGCGGACATGAAAGAAGGCGAGATGCGCCCCACACGGCCGCGCCGCAGCCAGCGCCGTCTCGAAAACGACCGCGTCGGTATCGCTGCCGCTCGCCGGAACAAGAATGGTCTTGATCATGGAGATTCTTTAAAGACGATTGCGGCAAGAGCCTTTGATCTTCATCAATCCTCGTCCGGCAATCCCGCCGATCTCCACGTTCCCGATCTTAGCGATCGGAAAGAGCTCGATTGATCTCAAACTGGTGAATTGGGTCCCTGAAACAGCTACTGATCCTCCTCCTTGAAGAAGCGAAGAACGACATGCACGACTTGGGGCTCGCGCTTCGTACTGAGGGCGGAACCCGCTTTTCTCGAACACTTTCAGCATCGGGATATTATCCGGCAGGACCTCAGCGATCAGTTCCTCGAGCCCAGCTCCACGGGCAATCGCGGCGAGATGACGCATAAGTGCCGCGCCGATACCTTGCCCCTGGTACTGGTCGACCACGGCGAAAGCCACCTCGGCCTTTCCAGGCTGCACAACGACGTAACGTCCGCCTCCGGCGATCACGGGCCGGCCGTTTTCTTCCAGCACTGCAACCAATGCCACGCGGTCGACGAAGTCGGGGTTCAAAAAGAACGCGATTTCCGGCTCGGTGAAGCCGCGTCTTACAACAAAGAGACGGCAGTAAAGAGACTGCCCGCTGCTGCGGCCGACGGCTGCGAGGAGGTCGGCTCGGTCGTCGGGTCCGAGGGCGCGGATTTCGAGCCGGCGTCCATCGCGCAGCGCTTCAATCGCCGAATACTTGGCTGCTGCTAACATGGACGTCGCCCTCAACCATCCATACGGCGGGTGATCCGGCGGCGAGCAGGCTATCATGAACGAGTACGAGGAATTTCAAGTTTTCCGCCCGATCAGGTTCGATATTGCTCTGGTACAGCGCACAATGGCGGCGCGGAATGGCCGCATGGCGATGAGGTATGCGATCAGCACGATCAGCAACAACCCGAACATCGCCCGGACGGCCATGAAGGTCGGAGAGTCTTGCTCCACAAACAAAGCCGGCACAAATGTAACTATCGCCAAAACTTTCTGACCAATCCAATCAAGCATTGATCTCCTCCCTCCCGTCGCCGTCAATCCATAGGCTACATCAGCCGCTTTGATCTTTGTCAAAGCTATGTGATGTTTCCCCCACGATAGAGGCTGCTCGAGAGGAGCCTGCGATCATGGGCGATCCATTTCTGAACTATTTCGCGCTCTTCTTGCTAATCTTCGTTGTGGTGGTGCTATTCTATGGCATCATCGCCATCCACGACATCCCGGCCAAGATCGCCGAGTCGCGTCATCACCCTCACCGGGACGCAATCCACGCGGCGGGATGGGTGAGCCTGTTCACCCTGCACGCGCTGTGGCCGTTTCTGTGGATTTGGGCAATGGCGTACCGTCCCGATCGAGGTTGGGGGGTTTCGCACCAGTCTGCCGCGACTGGCGCGCAACCGACGGCGAGCGCGGGCGAGTTGGAGGATTTGCGGCGCCGCGTCACGGAGCTCGAAAGCAGCATGAGGGGAGAGCGCTGATGGAACTTCTGCTCATACTGATCTACGTCTCGCTCTGCTACGTGGTCTTCAAGGCCTTCAAGATACCGGTCAACCAATGGTCGTTAGCGACCGCGGCGCTGGGCGGGATCATCGGCATTGCCTTGCTGCTGCTGATCATGAACTACAATCATCCCTTCACCACCAACGCGCGCATCTATTTTGCGGTGACCCCGGTGTTCCCGTCGGTCAGGGGGCGCGTCATCGAGGTGCCTGTCCAGCCCAACGCGCCACTCAAGGAAGGAGATGTGCTGTTCCGTGTCGACCCAACGCCGTTTCAATACGTCGTCGACCAGAAGAAGGCGGCGCTGGCCGAAGCGGAGCAGAACGTGCGGCAGCTCAAAGCCTCGCTCGACCAAGCGACCGCCGCCGCCGAAAGGGCCACTGCGCAATCCGCGCTGGCGCAACAGAACTACGACCGGCAAGCGGAACTGTTCGAAAAGAAGATCATCGCACAGGCCACCCTCGATACTTTCACCCGCAATCTCGAAACAGCGAAGCAGTCGGCGGTGGGGGCGAGAGCCGAGGAGGAGCGCGCGCGCCTCGCGTATTCATCCAACATTGACGGCGTCAACACCACGGTCGCTCGGTTGACCTCCGAACTCGCCGATGCTCAGTGGGATCTTGAGCAGACCGTGACGCGGGCGCCCGCGACCGGATTCGTGACCCAGGTCGGCCTGCGGCCGGGAATGTACGTCGTCCCCGCCGCGTTCCGGTCGGTCATGGTGTTCGTCAATACCGATCCGCGGGACCAGGAGTTCGCAGCGGCCTTCCAGCAGAATTCCCTGCAGCGGGTGAAGGCCGGCGACGAGGCTGAGGCTGCTTTCGATGCCGTGCCCGGGCGCGTGTTCAAGGGCAAGGTGCGCCTCGTCCTCGACGCGATCGCGGCCGGCCAGCTGCTACCGACCGGCGGCCTCGTGGATGTCGGCAC
>DASSJW010000731.1:0-2375 GCA_035690995.1 Xanthobacteraceae bacterium | reverse complement strand
CGCCGCGAGCCGGCCAACATGTCCTTTTATTAAGTGGTCGCGCGGGGCGGGGCTGATAGTATGGCGAGTTGCTCAAGTGGGCGGGTGGGGAAGAAGGCGTGCGTTGCGTGAACGCTAATACCCCGTTTGACGGGTGACCGTAGCGTTGAAAGTCGGTCGCATGCTCGACGAGTCGCGCACGCGTGCTCTGGTGCTGATCGCCACGAGCCTTCGCCCCTTCTTTGTCGCGTTTTTGGGATTATGTCTGGTGCAAATGCTGTCCGGGTGCATCTTAAGCGCCGAGCGGCCGGATCTCGCCCCCGACATCCCGCCCAAATACGGCGCGGGGAATGGTGAGTCGGCGCCGCCGGTCCTCGACTGGTGGCGCGGCTTTCGCTCGCGCGAGCTGACCAACATGATCGAGGAGGCGCAGGCCGCCAATCTCGACATCGCGGCGGCGATTGGACGTATCATGCAGGCCGACGCCCAGGCCAAGATCATCGGCGCGCCGCTGTTGCCGGAAGTCGATTTCGCCGGCTTCGCGCAGCGCGTGCGGCCGCCCGGCGGCCCGGAGCGCAATGTGTTCCAGGCCGCGCTCAATGCCAGCTACGAGATCGATTTCTGGGGCAAGAACCGCGCCGCCTCGCGCGCTGCGGAGGAGACCGCCGTCGCCTCCCGCTTCAACAAAGAGGTGGTCGTGCTGTCGACCATCGCGGCGGTCGGCAACTCCTATTTCCTCGTGCTCACGGCGCAAGACCGGCTGCGGATCGCGCGGCAGAACTATGCAGCCGCCAACCGGGTGCTCACGCTGATCAAGCAGCGGTTCGATGCCGGCACCGCCTCCCAGCTCGACGTCGCCCAGCAGCAGAGCCTGGTTGACCAGGTGCGCGCGACCATCCCGCTGTTCGACCAGGACCTGCGCCAGAACATCGCCATCCTCGCCGTGCTCATCGGCCGTCCGCCGGTCCAGGTGGTGGTGAAGGGCGGCAGCCTTTATCAGCTGGGTATTCCACGCGTGACACCGGGGCTGCCGTCCGAACTGCTGTTCCAGCGTCCCGACATTCGCTCCGCCGAGGCCAATCTTGCCTCCGCCGATGCCAGCGTGGAGTCCGCCCGGGCGGCATTCTTCCCGAGCATTTCGCTCACCGGCCAAGGCGGTTACCAGAGCAACGTGCTCAAGCTGCTGTTCACGCCGCAAAATGCCTTCTACAACCTCGCCGTCAACGTCACGCAGCCCCTCCTCGACGGTTTCCGACTGGAGGGGCAGCTGGAATTGACCCAAGGGCGGCAGTTCGAGCTGCTGAAGATCTATTGCCAGAGCATCCTCGCCGGTTTCCGCGACGTGGAGCTCGCACTCATCGCCATCGCTGACGGGGCCGAGCGCGAGCGCCTGCAACAGCTGGTCGTCAACAGCGCGCGAGAAGCCTTCGGCCTTGCCGAGAACCGGCTGCGCGAAGGTACCGTCGACCTCGTCACCGTGCTGCAGACGCAGCAGACTTTGTTTACGGCTGAAGACAATCATGTGCTGGCGCGCCTTGCGCGCCTGCAGGCGGTGTTGAGCCTCTTTCAGGCACTCGGCGGCAGTTGGCTCCCGCCCGGCGTGGGGGCCGGCGGAGTGAATGCGAACGTAATCCGATGATGCTCAAGCGACTCACGGTGTTACTGATTGCCGGCCTCGTCATCGCCGGCGTCGTTGCCGTGTATTACATGCCGCAATGGCAGCAGACGCAGGCGGCATCGAAGAGCGGCCGCCGCGGCGGCCCGCCCTCGACCGATCCGGTGCCGGTGCTCGCCACTGCCGCGCGGGCGGCCGATGTGCCGGTCTATCTCGACGGCGTCGGCACCGCGAAAGCGCTCAACACCGTGACCGTGCGCTCGCAGGTCGACGGCAAGATCATCAACATCTCCTTCACGGAGGGGCAGGACGTCCCCAAGGGCTTCGTGCTCGCCAAGATCGATCCTACGACCTACCAGGCGCAGTACGACCAGGCGCAGGCGAAGAAATCGCAGGACGAGGCGCAGCTCGCGAACGCCCGGCTCGATCTCGATCGCTACACGCGGCTGGCGGCGACCAACGCCGTCAACAAGCAGCAGCTCGACACCCAGCGCGCCACGGTCAGTCAGCTCGAGGCGCAGATCAAGCTCGATCAGGCGGCGATCGACAACGCGCGCGCGATCCTGGGCTACACCGACATCGTCGCGCCGATCGCCGGCCGCACCGGCATCCGTCTGGTCGACGAAGGCAATCTCGTGCGCGGCGCGGACACCACCGGCATCGTGATCCTGACACAGTTGCGGCCGATCTCGGTATTCTTCAGCCTGCCGCAGCAGAACCTGCCGGATCTCACCAGGGGCATGGCCGATGGCCAATTGCCGGTCGAAGCCCTGACGCCCGA
>DASSJW010000730.1:0-2215 GCA_035690995.1 Xanthobacteraceae bacterium | reverse complement strand
GAGCCGATTTGGCACGATTGGTGCACGTCCGAATTAGCTGAAGCGAGACTCGAAGAAAACTCGCCACAACGTGATGCGGTTCGTATCCCCAATCCGATAATGTGGGGATAGTTTAATTCAACAAATACATGGCCTTCGCATAGGGTTTAGCATGCGGCCCATGACATGATGACGCAACGGATGGCGCACCATTCGGCAAGTAGGCCTCAAAGGAGCTGACGGGAATGGCAGGTTCAGAAGGCGTCGAGAAGCTCGAGGATGGCATCGTCCGTTCCGCCGAGCAGGTTTCCGCGCAGATCCGCGCAGCGAAAGAGGCAATTTCCACAGTCATTTTCGGTCAGGACCGCGTCATCGAGAACACGCTGGTGACGATCCTCTCCGGCGGCCATGCTCTCTTGATCGGCGTCCCCGGCCTTGCCAAGACCAAGCTGGTCGAGACGCTCGGCGTCACGCTTGGCCTTGACGCCAAGCGCATCCAGTTCACGCCCGACCTGATGCCCTCGGACATTCTTGGTGCTGAAGTACTGGATGAGAGCAGCGCCGGAAAGCGCTCTTTCCGCTTCATCGCCGGTCCCGTGTTCGCGCAGCTCCTGATGGCCGACGAGATCAACCGCGCCAGCCCGCGCACCCAGTCCGCACTGCTGCAAGCCATGCAGGAACAGCACATCACCGTTGCAGGCGCCCGCCATGACCTGCCGAAGCCTTTCCATGTGCTCGCGACGCAAAACCCGCTGGAGCAGGAAGGCACCTATCCCCTGCCCGAAGCGCAGCTCGACCGCTTCCTGATGGAAATCGACGTCGACTATCCAGATCGCGACGCCGAGCGGCGCATCCTGTTCGAGACCACCGGCGCCGACGAGACGCTGGCGAGGGCCTCGATGAGCGCCGACGCGCTGCTCGTCGCGCAGCGGCTGGTGCGCCGCCTGCCGGTCGGTGATTCCGTGGTCGAGGCCATTCTGTCGCTGGTGCGAGCCGCGCGTCCCAGCGCCGAAGGCGAGAAGCTGATCGCCTGGGGCCCGGGTCCCCGCGCCAGCCAGTCGCTCATGCTGGCAGTGCGCGCACGTGCGCTGCTCGACGGACGCCTCGCGCCCTCCGTCGACGACGTGCTCGATCTTGCCGAGCCTGTGCTCAAGCACCGCATGGCGCTGACCTTCACGGCGCGCGCCGAAGGGCGCACCATCCCCGACGTGATCAGGCAATTGAAGACGCGGATCGCTTGATGGCCGCACCCAGCAAGAACGAGGCTCTGGAGATCACAGCAATCCGACGTGCCGATGGCGAAAGCCGCTCGCTCGCCGCATCGCTGCCGCGCCTCGTGCTTGAAGCCCGCCGCATCGCCGCCAATGTGATCCACGGCCTGCACGGCCGTCGCCGCGCTGGGGCCGGCGAGAGTTTCTGGCAGTACCGCCGCTTCGTTTCCGGCGAGCCCGCCTCCAGCGTCGACTGGCGGCGCTCGGCGCGCGATGACCATCTCTACGTCCGCGAGCAGGAATGGGAGGCCGCGCACACCGTGTGGATCTGGCCGGACCGCTCGCCATCGATGGCCTTTGCCTCCCGGGACGCGCGCGACAGCAAGCTGGAGCGTTCCTTGATCGTCTCCTTTGCGCTGGCCGAACTGCTGGTTGCAGGCGGCGAGCGCGTCGGCGTGCCCGGGCTGATGAGCCCGACCGCCAGCCGCGCGGTTATCGACAAGATGGCGCAGGCGATGCTGCACGATACCGCCACCCGCGAAAGCCTGCCGCCGTCATTCGTGCCGTCGGCGCTGGCTGAGATCGTGGTGCTGTCGGATTTCTGGTCGCCGATGCCACAGATCAGGACCATGCTGGCGGGGCTGTCATCGTCCGGCGCGCACGGCACGCTGATCCAGGTCGTCGATCCCGCCGAAGAGACCTTCCCCTATGCCGGCCGCGTCGAGTTCGTCGAGCCGGAAGGCGGCGGCGTCATCACCGCGGGCCGCGCCGAGAGCTGGGCCCGTGACTATGTGGCGCGCGTGGCGCTGCACCGCGAGGAGATCCGCAGCGAGACCAACAAGCTCGACTGGCTGTTTTCGACCCACACCACCAGCCGCTCCGCCGCCGAACTTCTGTTGTTCCTCCATTCCGGCATGATGGTGAGCAAGGGCACCGCCCGCATCACGACCGTCAAAGCGGGGCGAAGCGCATGATCGCAGGCCTTCCCCTCTCCTTTGCCGAACCGCTGCTGCTGACGGGCCTTT
>DASSJW010000729.1:0-17337 GCA_035690995.1 Xanthobacteraceae bacterium | reverse complement strand
CGACAGCACGTTGTCCTGGATTGCCGGACGTCCCTTTGCCCCTCAGGGGCCGATGTGGGAGCGCGCGCTCGCCCATTGGCGCATGCTCAAGTCCGACGACGGCGCCGTGTTCGACCGCGAGCACGTGCTGGACTGCAGCGGCCTCGAGCCGCAGATCACCTGGGGCACGGATCCGAGCCAGGTGCTCGGCATTTCGGGCCGCGTGCCCGATCCGTCGGCCGTCGACCCGAGCCGGCGCGCCGCCACGGAAAGCGCGCTCGCCTATATGGGGCTCGCGCCCGGCACTACGCTCGCCGGCCTGCCGGTCGATCGCGTGTTCATCGGCTCCTGCACCAACAGCCGCCTGCCCGACCTGCAGGCTGCCGCCGACGTGGTGCGCGGGCGGCAGGTCGCGGCGGGCGTGCTCGCCATGGTCGTGCCGGGCTCGACGAGCGTGAAGCGCGCGGCCGAAGCCGCCGGACTCGACCGCGTCTTCCGCGACGCCGGATTCTTCTGGGGCGAATCCGGTTGCTCGATGTGCGCCGGCGGCAACGGCGATCGCGGCGAGCCGGGCGAGCGCTGCGTCTCCACAACCAACCGCAATTTCGAACATCGTCAGGGCGCGAAGGTGCGCACGCACCTCGTCAGCCCCGCGACCGCCGCGGCCAGCGCCCTCGCCGGGCACATCGCCGACGTGCGGCACGTCATGCCGAGGCCGGCCTGATGCAGCCGTTCACGCGCCACACCGGCATCGCCGTCCCCCTGATCAAGGACGACATCAACACCGACCAGATCGCGCCGGTGCAGTCGATGCGCCAGCTCAAGCCGGACTACCGCGCGCTGCTGTTCATGCGTGCGCGACGGCGCGACGACGGCAGCGCGGACCCGGATTTCGTGCTCAACAAGCCACAGTTCAAGGAGCCCGGCATTCTGGTCACCGGCCACAATTTCGGTGCCGGCTCGTCGCGCGAGGCCGCGGTGTGGGGCATGCTGGCGAACAACATCCGCGTCATCGTGGCGCGAAGCTTTGCCGACATCTATCGCGAGAACTGTCTGCAAAACGGCTTGCTTCCGATCGTGCTCGCCATGCCGGAAGCGGCCGCTTTCGAGCAGCGCGTCTTGGCGGTGAACGGCGCGGCACCCTTCACCGTCGATCTGGAGAGCCAGCGCATCACCGGGCCCGCCGGTCCCGATATCGCCTTCGACCTTCCCGCCGCCGACCGCATGCGCCTCCTTGAAGGCCTCGACGATATCGGCCTCACGCTCAAACATGCGGATGAGATCGTGAACTGGGAGCGGCGCATCGCTGCCGACCAGCCGTGGCTGCAGACGGCCGCGGACAGCCGATCCTGATCTTTGGAGCACGACATGACCGTACGCAAGAAGCTCAGAGCAATCATGGCGGGCCAGCGCTTGGTGCTGATGCCGGGCGCTTATGACGCGCTGTCCGCGCGCATCATCGAGGCCGAGGGTTTCCAGGCCCTGGTTGCGGGCGGTTATGCGGCGGTCGGCAGCATGCTGGCGCAGGCCGATATGGGGCAGTCCAACATGCGCGACTATGCCGATCACTATGCGCGCATCTGCGCCGCGGTCGAGCTGCCGGTCTACGTCGACGCCGACACCGGCTTCGGGGGCGTCAACAATGTGCGGCAGATGGTGCGCGCCTTCGAGGCGGCGGGTGTCGCCGGCCTGTTCATCAGCGACCAGGTGTTCCCCAACCGCTGCGGCTATCTGCCGGGCAAGCAGATCGTGCCGGTGGAGCAGATGCTGGCCAAGGTCAAGGCTGCCCTCGATGCGCGGCGCGATCCCGACCTGTTCATCGCCGCCCGCACCGATGCCGCGGGGGTCGAAGGCATCGACTCCGCGATCGCGCGCTGCCAGTTGTTCATGGAGGCCGGAGCCGACATGGCGAAGCCCATGGGCGTCGACAGCATCGCGGAGATCAAGCGGGTTCTGCGCGAGGTCGGCGGACCGCACATGGCGACGCTCTCGCAGGCGGCGGGCCCGAAAGCGCGCAGCCTCGAGGAGCTGGAAGCGGCCGGCGTCTGTTCCGCGACCTTTCCCTCGGTTGCGCTGTTTGCGGCGGCGCAGGCGGTGCGCAACGTGCTGCGCACGCTCAAGCACGGCAATTCGCTCGCGCCCTGCCAGGATCAGCTCATCCCGCTCGACGACTATTACGAGCTCGTCGGGCTCAAACCCCTGCTGGCGCGCGAGGAGAGCTACGACAATGCCGCTGCGGCGCTCGTTCGCAAGCACGCGGCGGAATAGGCGCCGGCTGCTCGGTGACGATCAGCAGAACAGTCCATCCGCTCGCTCGGTGTGCTTGCACTCCCGCAGGCAAAGAAGCTCGCCGAGATCGCGGCTCGGACGTCTCAATTGTGGAATGCTGCATGAAGGCGAAAGCAACTGCGATCGGTCTTGCTTTGGGCATCCTCGCGGGCTGCGGCAGCGCGCACGGCCAGCCGTCGCAGGAATTCTACAGGAACAAGCAGATCCGCATGATCATCGGACACCCGGTCGGCAACGACTACGATCTGGCCGGACGCTTTCTCGCGCGATATCTCAGCAAGCATATACCGGGCGAGCCCACCATCATCGTGCAGAACATGCCGGCGGCGGCGAGCATCGCCGCGGCAAATTTTCTCTACGCCCAGGCACCGCGCGATGGCACGGTGTTCGGATCGTTCTCGCGCAACGTGCCGAGCCAAGCGCTGATGGGCCAGATGAACGTCGAGGCCGATCCGCGGCGTTTCAATTGGCTCGGAGCGACATCGCAGCCCGCGCGGGTGTGCGTGCGTTGGGTGACCGCGCCGGTCAAGACCCTGGCGGATCTCTTCACCCAGGAATTCATCGTCGGCGGCGCGGGGGCCGGATCCTCGCTCAGCATCCTGCCGACCGTGTTCAACCATGTGCTCGGCACCCAGTTCCGCATCATCCAGGGCTACAAGGGCACCACCGACACCGTCCTGGCCATGGAGCGCGGCGAGGTTCAGGGCGCCTGTGCCTCGTATGGTCAGTTCCGCATCTACGAGCAGCTCATTCGGGACGGCAAGCTGCTCTTTCTCCTGCGCGCCGAAGAAACGCCGATCCCGGAAATACCTGACGTGCCTTCCATCTTCGACTACGCAAAGACCCCCGAACAGCACCAGCTCATGCAGTTCATCTTTTCGAGCACGGAGTTCGGGCGGCCCTACGTCCTGCCGCCCGACGTACCGAAGGACCGCGTCGAGACGATGCGCAGGGCGTTTGCCGAAACCCTGCAGGATCCCGCCCTCATTGCCGAAGCGGCCCGGATGAAGATGGACATGACCTATCGCCCGCCCGATCACCTGGAGCGGCTCGTGACCAGTCTCTATTCGACACCGCCGGCTCTGATCGAAACGGTCAAGAAGCTTGTTCCCAATTTGCAGTAGATGGACGATCCAGTGCGAGCCTCACCAGAGCGCATGCTTGCGCGAGCAATGTCGCCCGTGACACCGGGCCGGCGGCTCGAGCGTCCCCTCCCCCGCTTGCGGAAGAGGGAGCGCACCGAGACCGCCGCACCAACGGCAGCTCGCTCGCGACGCTCGTTGCCGCCAATAACGACCGCGACGACTCCGCCATGACGCATCCGGACCGCTTCCTGCTGGCCGGCCTGATGGGCTTCCCGGTGATGCATTCGCGCTCGCCCAAGCTGCACAATTATTGGCTGGCCCGGTATGGCCTGACCGGAACCTACCTGCCGCTTGCGATCAAGGCCGACGGTCTGCGCGCGGCACTGCGCGCCCTTCCGGCGCTCGGCTTCGCCGGCTGCAACCTGACCATTCCGCACAAGGAGGCCGCGCTCGGCCTGGTCGACCGGGTCGATCCGCTGGCGCGACGCATTGGCGCGATCAACTGCGTCGTGGTCGCCGCCGATGGATCGCTCGAAGGTCAGAATCACGACGCCTTCGGCTACATCGAGAGCATCCGCGAGGCGCAGCCGGGCTGGCACGCCGATGCCGGCCCCATCGTGGTGATCGGCGCCGGCGGCGGTGCCCGGGCGGTGCTGGTCAGCCTGATCGATCAAGGCGCGCGAGAGATCCGGCTGGTCAATCGCACGGCGGCACGCGCCAAGGCACTGGAACGGGAATTGGGCGGTCCGGTCCGCGCGCTGGCATGGGAGGACGGCGCGGCCGCGGTCGACGGCGCGGCCATGCTGATCAACACCACCAATCAGGGCATGGTCGGCGAGCCGCCGTTGCAGCTTGCGCTCGATGCCTTGCCTGCAACCGCGCTCGTCTCCGACATCGTCTATGTTCCGCGCGAGACGCCGCTTCTGGCTGCCGCCCGCAAGCGCGGCAATCCGGCGGTCAATGGGCTCGGCATGTTGCTGCACCAGGCGCGCCCGGCGTTCCGCGCCTGGTTCGGAATCATGCCCGAAGTGACGCCGGAGCTGCGCGCCATGATCGAGGCAACGACGTGAGCGGCGATGGACAATGGCAGCGGTCCGCACCACCATCACCCCCAGATTTCGAGGATGTCCATGAATCGACGTGACGTGCTGGCCACCGGATGGGCCATGCTTTCAGCCGCGGCACTGGCGCCGCGCACCGCGTTTGCCTATCCCGACCGCGTCATCCGGCTCGTCGTTCCGTTCTCGCCCGGCGGCGCCACCGATGTGGTCGGCCGACTGTGGGCGGAAAAGATGAAGCCGCTCCTCGGCACCGTGGTCACGGAGAACCGGGGCGGAGGCGGCGGCGTGACCGGCGCCGCCGAGGTTGCGCGTGCGCAGCCTGACGGTCACGTCTTCCTGTTCGGCAACACCAGCACGCAGGTGCTGATTCCCGCGATCATGACCAATCCGCCGTACGATCCGCTCAAGGATTTCGTGGGGATTTACATTCTCTGCAATGCCCCCACCTCCATCGTCGTTCACGAATCGGTACCCGCACGCGACCTCAAGGAGCTCATCGCCTACGCCAAGGCCAATCCGGGCAAGCTGTCCTACGGCTCGGCGGGCGCCGGCACGCTGACCAATCTTGCCGGCGAGCTGTTCAAACAGCTCATCGGCGCGCCAGACATCGTGCACATTCCCTATAAAGGCTCGGCGCCCGGCGTCGCCGATCTCGCCAGCGGCCACATTCCGATGATGACACCGAACGTGGGCGGGCCGCTGCTCGATTTCCATCGCAGCGGCAAGGTGCGCATTCTCGCGGTCAATTCGACGACACGCATCAAGGCCGCGCCCGACATTCCGACCGCGATCGAAGCCGGGCTGCCCGGCATGATCGCCGGCAACCTCAACGGGCTCTTCGCTCCGGCCGGCGTGCCCAAAGCGGTCATCGATCAGGTCACGGATGCCACGCGAAAGGTCATGGCGGATGCGGATTTTCAGCGCATCCTGGTGACGTCGGGCTTCGAGCCGATCCTCGATTCCGGCCCGGAGGCGACGCGGCAGTTCATCAGCGAGGAACTCGCCCGCTGGACACCGATCATGAAGGCGACCGGTTTCAAGATGGAATGAGAGATCTCGGGTCGTCATCTCCGGCCTTGGGCCGAACGGTCCAGCCCTTGATACCTTGTCGCGAATGAAGAAAGACATGGATGGCCGGGACGGTCCCGGCCATGACCAGCGCAGAAAAGGCAGTGCATGGCTCGCGTCCCTCTGATTCAAGAGCAAGACCATCCCGAATTCGCCGAGGTCATCGAAAAATACCGCGCCGGGCGGCGCGGCAAGCTGATCAACATCTATCGCATGCTGCTGAATGCGCCCCCGCTCGCGGAGAGCTGGTTCAATCACTCCAATACGGTGCGATGGAAGACCAGCCTCGACGGGCGGCTGCGGGAGATCGTGATCATTCGCATGGGCCATCTCACCAACGCCCAATATGTGCTGCGTCAGCACGTGCCGGCCCTGGCGCTCGCCGAGGGGCTTTCACTCGCGGAATGCGATGCGCTGGCGGACTGGCGCCCGTCGACATTGTTCAGCGAGCGCGAGCGCGCCGTGCTCGCTTATGCCGATACGATGACCCGCGACATCGCGGTGCCGGATGCGGTCTTCAACGAGGTCAAACGCCATTTCAATACCCGGGAAATCGTGGAATTGACCGTGCTCATCGGCACTTACAATATGAACGCGCGCGTGCTGCAAGCGCTTGAGCTCGACCTCGAGCCGCTCGCGTCCTGATGTCCGGAGCGTTTTCCGTTGCCCGCAAATAACAGCCTCGTGGTCGAGGACGACCGCTTCCTGCGCGTGGTTGGCATCGTGCTCGATCCCACTACGCCGGCGGAGCGCACCGCAGCCTATGCCGACTTTTTCGCCCATGACGAGCCCGATTTCGACGGCTACTGCCAACGCGTGCGCAAGCGCGTCGGCGGGTTGTTTCCTCGCGACGTGCGCCTGGTCGAAACGCAGGAGGAGATGCGCGCGGCCTTGCCCGGCTCGCCCGCGCTGGTGGTCGAATCGCTCGGTGTTGGAGCGGAGGAATTGAGTGCCGGCAGCGAGCTGCGCATCGTGCAGAAGTACGGCGGCTGGCCGCGCAACATCGACACCGCCGCCTGTGCCGCCAAAGGCGTCAAGGTGCTCACCATCCGGCGCCGCGCCAATGTCGCTTGTGCCGAGCTGGCATTCGCGCTGATGCTCACACTGGCCAAGAAGCTTCATCGCTTGGCCGGCCGCATCAGCGTCGAGCAACTCAACGAGCTGGGCTATGCCTACAAGCCCTTCGACCGTCGGCACACCCCCAATTCGAACTGGCCGCGCATCTCGGGCCTGCGCATGCTCAACGAGAGTACGCTCGGGATCATCGGCCTGGGCGAGATCGGTCGCGAAATCGCCCTTCGTGCGGCGGCATTCGGCATGCACACGCTTTATCATCAGCGCACGCGGCTGCCGGAAGCGGAGGAGCGCGAATTGTCGGCAACCTACGTGCCGCTCGAAACGTTGCTCGCGCAGAGCGACTGGGTGGTGCCGCAGTTGCCGAGCGCGCCGGCGACCAAGGGCTTCCTCGGCCGCGCGCAATTGGCGCAGATGAAGCCCGGCGCCTTCCTGGTCAACGTTTCGCGCGCCGACATTGTCGACCGCTCCGCCCTGATCGAGTCGCTGAGGTCGGGGCGGCTTGGCGGCTTTGCCCTCGATCCGCTTTACGAGGAGCCCGGCCGCAGCGACGACGAGCTGCTGGGGTTCGAGAACGTGATCCTCTCTCCCCACATCGCAGCGCAGCCTCGCTTCAATGCGCTCGACGACCTCGCCGACATGATGGAGCGCCTGGCGAAAGAGCTCGCGTTATGAGCAGGGCCTTCCGTTTCCATCGCCATGGCGGGCCCGAGGTGCTGGCCATGGAGGAGGTTGAGGTCGGGACGCCCGGCCCCGGCCAGGTGCGCATGCGAAACAAGGCGGTCGCGGTGAACTATCGCGACATCCTGATGCGCCGGGGGGTGCATGCGGTGAAGTCGTTGCCCTCCGGGATCGGGCTCGAGAGCGCGGGCGTGATCGAGGCCATCGGGCCCGAAGTCGAGGGATTTTCCGTCGGCGATCGCGTCGCCTTTGCCGGCATGCCGGAAGGCTCCTATGCCGAGCTGCGTATCGTCCCCGCGGCGCGCGTGATCGCCCTGCCCGCCGGCATCGACGAGCGCACGGCGGCATCGATGATGATCCGTGGCATGACCGCACGCTCGCTGCTCTACGAGGCGTACAAAGTGCAGCCCGGCGACACCATCCTCATCCACGCCGCGGCCGGCGGCGTCGGCTTGATCATGTGCCAATGGGCGAAGCACCTCGGCGCCACCGTGATCGGCACGGTGAGCAGCGACGACAAGGCCGCGGTCGCCCGCGCGCACGGTTGCGATCATGCCATCGTCTACACCCGCGAGGACTTTCCCGCGCGCGTCCGTGAGATCACCGGCGGCGAAGGCGTGCCGGTGGTCTACGATTCGGTCGGCAAGGCGACATTCGAGGGATCGCTGCAATGCCTGCGCCGGCGCGGCGTGATGGCGTCCTTTGGCGAGGCCTCGGGCGACCCCGATCCCGTGCCGCCGCGGCGCCTCGGAGCGCTTGGATCGATCTACCTCACCCACCCGAGCGTCTCGAACTACACCGTCACCCGCGCCGAACTGCTCGCCACCGCGAATGATCTGTTCGCGATGGTGGCGAGCGGCAAGATCAAGATCGAGATCAGCAAGACCTATGACCTGCAGGACGCGCCGCGCGCGCACGCCGACATGGAAGCGCGCAAGACTACGGGGTCGATCGTCCTGGTGGTTTAGAGCAGCCAATCATCGGTCGACTGCGCACGCGTGCAACTCAAATCGCGAGCGGCGCGCCGCCGAGGTCCTCCGCCCGCTCCACCTTGATCAGCACGCCGAAGCCCTTCTTGTCCGGATCGCTTTTCTTCTCGGGCTCGATCAGGCGTTTCCAGATTTCCTCGTAGATCGGGCCTGACTTGTAGATCCTGGCGGTGCCGTAGAAGCGCGCGATCCCGCCACGCGGCAGAAGCCCCGACTCGCGTAGCGGCGGCTTGCGGAAATAGATCGTGACCTTGGTGCCGTCTGCGAGATGGCCCGTGGTCGATCCCTTGCCGCGTTCCCACAGCGCGAAATGCTCGTCGTCGTAGACCATGGTGCTGCCACGCGGGGTGATTTGCGCGTAGCCGTCGGGCAGCGTCGTGCCGACGAGGCAGACATGCGCGGGATAGGCAGTGTTGATGTGCTCCTGCAATGCTTTCGGAATAGCCGCCAAGACATCCTCCCGTCTGTTGGTCATCTTGCTGGTGGATACGGACACTCCCACAGGCACGCCCCAACGAGTTGATTCAGTGCCCGGTCGCAAGCGCCGCCAATCGGTCTGGCGCCTGCGGAGCATCGTTGCCGCGCCAGACCACGTGCATGTCGGGTCGCAGCAGCAGCAGGTCATGCTCGTAGACGTCACGGGCGCGCTCATCGGGAACGTCGAGAACCTGCAACGGGGCGCCGATGGCGGCGAAGGCCCGTTGCAGCGGGCCGGCATCGGCGCGCGTGCCGCCGAGCCGCAGCAGCGTGTAACCGTGGCCGTAGCCGATGCGATCCTGCATCGCGCATCCGTCCCGCAACCACACGTGCGGCAGCCGCGCCCCCGGCAAAGTGGTCGGCACATAGGACATGAAATTGTGCTCGGGAGCGGTACCCGCCTCCGCCGCGATCAGGGGCGAGCCGACGTAGCGGTAGCCGAGCTCGGCGCCGATCATTTCGCTCGCCTTGTGCTGCTCGATGTCGGCCACGCGCGCGAGCTCCGCGCGTGCTGCCAGGCCGGCGGGAGTCCGCTCGTGGATCTCGGGCCGATACAGTTTGCGCCAGATCCTGCGTCCGTTGGCTGCGAAGCCGGATGCCGCGACGTTGCGCTCCCCGACCTGCCGGCGCTCGATCTCGTAGGAGGCGAGCAGATTGGGCCCGCCCCAACCCTGCAGCGTCGCCGCGAGCTTCCACGACAAGTCGGTGGCGTCGCCGACGCCGGTGTTCATGCCGAGGCCGCCGGTCGGAATGACGAGATGGACGGCATCGCCCGCCAGGAACACCCGCCCTTCGCCGTAGCGGTCGGCCAGCAGCAGATTCATCTTCCATTGCCCGACATAGAGCATTTCGTATTTGACGGGCATGGCGACGACGCGCTCGAACATCGTCGCCATGTCCTCGTCCCTGTCGACGACGGAATGCAGGGTGAAATGCCGGGTCGAATCCTGGACGATCAGGAAGCTCCCTTCGGCATCGGCCACGTGATAGTGACGCCCCTTGCCGATCGGGATGCGCTCGTAGAGGTCCTCGCAATAATACAGCGCTTGCCGAAGCTGCTGGATGTTGGCCTCGCCGTTGAGCTTGATGTCGAGCTGCCGGCGCACGAGACTCCCGCCGCCGTCGCAACCGACCAGGTATGCGGCGCGCAGGGCGGACGATGCACCGTCGCTGGTCTTGACCTGCGCCACAACCGAGCTTGCGTCCTGCGCGAACGAGATGAGCTCGCAGCCATAACGGACGGTGACGCTCGGCAACGTTTCCGCGATCGACTTCAACAGCGGCTCGAGCGTGTACTGGGAGATGAGCTGGTAGGGCTCGAGCGGCTCCGAGCCGTCTTCGGATTTGGCGATACGCGCCTTGGCTTCGGCCACGGACGGATGCACGTGGTGCACCAGCGGCGGCTCGACCAGCGACGTCACGATGAAGATGTCCATCGGGCAATGGGCGGGAAGGCCGGCCGCGCGAACCTTCTCCACGATGCCCATGCGGCGGTAGATCTCCATGGTGCGGGCGTTGCAACGCTCCATCTTGGGAAGAAACTGCGGCGCGTCCTTCTGCTCGATCACCATGCAGCGCACGCCGCGCCGTCCGAGATCGATGGCGAGCGTCAAGCCGGTCGGGCCCGCCCCGACAATAAGAACCTCTGTGTCCATGCGTAACCTTGTCACTCCTCAGTCTGCAACCGGCTCGAAATCGGCGAGCTCCGTTCCTTCCTGCACGAAGTCGCCGACGGCGCATTTCAGCGCCTTCAGGCGGCCATTGCTCGGCGCGCGCAGCGTATGCTCCATCTTCATCGCCTCGAGCACGATCAGCGGCGCGCCGCGCGGCAAATCGGTCCCCGCCTTGGCCAGAATGCGCGTCACCGTGCCCGGCATCGGCGCGACGATGCGGCCGGCTGCGGCGACGTCGGCGGCCTTTCCCGCAAACGGGTCGATCCATTGCAGCTTGAGATGGCCGCGCGGCGTGGTCACATCGAGATCGCGGCCCGACCATGCGACGGATGCCCGCTCCGGCGCGTCGCCCAGGCACAGGTCGAAAAAACCGCCGTCGCGCGGCACGAACTGCAAGCGGGCATTGGCGCCGGCGAATTCCATGCTCAACCCGTCGCGGCCGTACCACAGCACGGCGTCGTATTGCTCGGCACCGTGCCGCAAGCGCAGGCGACGACTGCGGCGGCCGGTGAGCGTCCAACCGTCCGTCCGGTTCCAGGGCGAGCTGTCCTGCGCCGAGACCTGTTCATGCTCATGCTGCTCGCGGATCAGGATCGCGACGCAAGCGGCGGCCAGATCGAGCGCCGCGACCGCGGGCTTGGTCCGGGTCAGGGCGGAGATTTCCCGTTCGATAAAGCCGGTATCGATCTCGCCGCGTGCCACCATCGGATGGATCAGCAGCGCCTTGAGAAAATCGAGGTTGGTGGTCACGCCGACAATCTCGAACCTGCCCAGAGCCCCGACCAGGCGTTCGAGCGCCTCGGTCCGATCGGCTCCCCAGGCGATCAACTTCGCCAGCAGCGCATCGTAGTAGGGCGTGACCGCGTCGCCCGCGCGAAAGCCCGTGTCGACGCGGATGCCTTCCCCTCCCGGCTCGCGCCACTCGCGGATGGTCCCGGTCGCCGGCAGAAAACCCTTGTCGGGGTCTTCGGCATAAATCCGGGCCTCGATCGCATGGCCCCGCGCCCCGATCTCGTCCTGCCGCAGCGGCAGCGGCTCGCCGAACGCGACCCGCAACTGCCACTCCACGAGGTCGAGACCGGTGATCATCTCGGTGACGGGATGCTCGACTTGCAGACGCGTGTTCATCTCGATGAAATAGAACCCGTGCGCGTCGGCGATGAATTCGACGGTGCCGGCGCCGACATAGCCGGCGGCCTGGGCGGCCGCCCGCGCCGCAGCCGCCATCTCCGCCCGCCGCTCGGCCGTGATGCCGATCGCGGGCGCCTCCTCGACCACCTTCTGATGGCGACGCTGAAGCGTGCATTCGCGCTCGAATAGCGACACCACGTTGCGGTGGGTGTCGCCGAACACCTGCACTTCGATATGCCGCGGCTTGGCAACATACTTCTCGATCAGGACCTGGTCGTTGCCGAATGCCGCACCCGCCTCGCGCTTGGCGCTTGCGATTGCTTCGGCGAGCTCACCGGCATTGCCGACGACCCGCATTCCCCTGCCTCCGCCGCCGGCCGACGCCTTGATCAGCACCGGATAGCCGACCGCGTCAGCCGCCGTCTGCAGCGCTTGCGGGCTCTGATCGTCGCCGTGATAGCCCGGCACGACCGGAACGCCGGAGGATTCCATCAACGCCTTGGCAGCCGATTTCGAGCCCATCAGGCGGATGGTCGCAGCCGAAGGCCCGACGAAAACCAGACCGGCATCGGCGCAAGCCTGGGCGAAGTCGGCGTTCTCGGAGAGAAAGCCGTAGCCCGGATGGATCGCCTCGGCGCCGGTGGTGCGCGCCGCATCGATGATCGCCTCGATATGCAGGTAGCTGTCCTTCGCCGATGCCGGGCCGATGAGCACTGCTTCGTCCGCCAGATTGACATGCATAGCATCGCGATCGGCATCCGAGAGCACGACGACGGTGGTGAGGCCCATGCGCTTCGCCGTGCGGATGATCCGGCACGCAATCTCGCCGCGGTTGGCGATCAACAGCTTGTCGAAGCGCCGGACCAGCGTCACATCACATCCTGAAGATGCCGAAGCGCGTGGGCTCGGGTGGCGGCGCATTGAGCCCGGCGGCAAGCGCGAGGCTCAGCACCATGCGCGTATCGGCGGGATCGATGACGCCGTCGTCCCACAGCCGCGCGGTGGCGTAATATGGGTGTCCCTGCTGCTCGTATTGCTCGCGGATCGGCGCCTTGAACGCCTCGTCGTCGGCCGCGCTCCAGGTGCCGCCCTTGGCTTCGGTCGCCTCCTGGCGCAGCAGTCCGAGCACGGAGGCCGCCTGCTCGCCGCCCATCACCGAGATGCGGGCGTTCGGCCACATCCAGACGAAGCGCGGCCCGTAGGCGCGGCCGCACATGCCGTAATTGCCGGCGCCGTAGCTGCCGCCGATGATAACCGTGTATTTCGGCACGTTGGTGGTGGCGACCGCGGTCACCATCTTGGCGCCGTCCTTGGCGATGCCGCCGGCCTCGTATTTGCGCCCCACCATGAAACCGGTGATGTTCTGCAGAAACACCAGCGGGATGTTGCGCTGGCTGGCGAGCTCGATGAAATGCGTACCCTTGAGCGCGCTCTCGCTGAACAGGATGCCGTTGTTGCCAAGAATGCCGACGGGGAAACCGTGGATGTGGGCGAAGCCGCAAATGAGCGTCTGACCGTACAGCGCCTTGAACTCTTCGAATTCGGAAGCATCCACGAGGCGCGCGATCACGTCGCGGACGTCGTAAGGCGTGCGCGGGTCCGCCGGCACGATGCCGTAAAGCTCCTCCGCCGGAAACAGCGGGTCGCGCGCCTTGCGCACTTCCATGTACGAGCGCTTGACCCGGTTGAGGTTGGCGATGATCCGTCTCGCGATGCCGATGGCGTGACTATCGTCGATCGCATAGTAATCGGTCACGCCCGATTGCCGGCTGTGGACGTCGGCGCCGCCCAGATCCTCCGCGCTCACCTCCTCGCCGGTTGCCGCCTTCACCAGCGGCGGCCCGCCGAGAAAGATCGTGCCTTGATTGCGCACGATGATGCTCTGGTCCGACATGGCGGGCACATAAGCCCCACCCGCGGTGCAGGAGCCCATGACGATGGCGATCTGGGGAATGCCTGCGGCCGACATGCGGGCCTGGTTGTAGAAGATGCGGCCGAAATGGCGCTCGTCCGGAAAGATTTCATCCTGCAGCGGCAGGAACGCGCCGCCGGAATCGACCATGTAGACGCAGGGCAGATGGTTCTCACGCGCGATCTCCTGCGCGCGCAGGTGCTTCTTCACGGTCATCGGGTAGTAGGTGCCACCCTTGATAGTGGCATCATTGGCGATGATCACGCATTCGCGGCCGCTGACGCGACCGATGCCGGTGATCAGGCTCGCGGAATGAACGTCACCGCCATACATGCCATGGGCGGCCAGTGGCGACAGTTCCAGGAATGGCGTCCCGGGGTCGAGCAGGAGGTCGATACGCTCGCGCGCCAGGAGCTTCCCGCGCGTCACGTGGCGCGCCCTCGCCTCTTCGCTGCCGCCTTGCATCGCGACGTCGAGCTTGGCGCGAAGGTCCGCGACCAGCCCTTTCATCGCCTCGGTGTTGTCGGCGAACTCGCGCGATTCGATATCGACTGTGGTCTCGACGTCGGTCATGGCGCACGCCAGGGTGTTTGGCCAGTTCCCCGCCCTTCCGGACCGGCGACACAATCGCTCATGCTGCCCGTCCGCATCAGCGCGTCTTGTCGAACAATTGCCGGCCGATCAGCATGCGCCGGATCTCGCTGGTGCCGGCGCCGATCTCGTAGAGCTTGGCGTCGCGCAGATACCGCCCGGTCGGGTAGTCATTGATGTACCCGTTTCCCCCCAGAAGCTGAACCGCATCGAGCGCGATCTTGGTGGCGTTCTCGGCAGCATAGAGAATGGCGCCGGCGGAGTCCTCGCGCGTGGTCTCGCCCCGGTCGCACGCCTTCGCCACCGAATAGACATAGGCCTTGCACGCATTCATAGCGACATACATGTCGGCGACCTTGCCCTGGACGAGCTGAAACTCGCCGATGGGCTGGCCGAACTGCTGGCGCTCGTGGACATAGGGCATGACCACGTCCATGCAGGCTTGCATGATGCCGAGCGGCCCGGCCGCTAGAACCACCCGCTCATAGTCGAGGCCGGACATCAGGATGGCGACCCCGTCGCCGACCCCGCCGAGCACGTTCTCCGCCGGGACCTCGCAATCCTGAAACACCAGCTCGCTGGTATCGGAGCCGCGCATGCCGAGCTTGTCGAGCTTCTGGGCGGTGGAAAAGCCCTTGAGGCCCTTCTCGATCAGAAAGGCGGTGATGCCGCGCGCGCCCGCCGCCGGATCGGTCTTGGCGTAGACCACCAGGGTCTCGGCCTGCGGTCCGTTGGTGATCCACATCTTGCTGCCGTTGAGAATGTAGCGGTCGCCCTTCTTTTCCGCGCGCGTCTTCATCGAGACGACGTCGGAGCCGGCGCCGGGCTCGGACATGGCGAGCCCGCCCACGTGCTCACCCGAGATCAGCTTGCCGAGATAGCGACGCTTCTGGTCGTCGCTGCCGTTGCGGCGGATCTGGTTGACGCACAGGTTCGAATGCGCCCCATAGGAAAGCCCGACCGAGGCGGAAGCGCGCGAGATTTCCTCCATCGCCACGCAGTGCTCGAGGTAGCCGAGGCCGGCGCCGCCCCATTCCTCCTCGACGGTGATGCCGTGCACGCCGAGCTTGCCCAGCTCCGGCCAAAGATCGCGCGGGAAGGTGTTGCTGCGGTCGATCTCGTCGGCGCGCGGCGAAATCTTGTCGGCGGCGAAACCACGCACGCTGTCGCGCAACATGTCGGCGGTCTCGCCCAGGCCGAAGTCAAAGCCCCTGATGTCGTTGACGCGCATTCAAGTAGGTCTCGAATGGACTAAGCCTTGCCCGGCTGCAATCGAAGGTCGATCAGCGGATTAATGCACGTCCTTCGACGCGCAAGCAATATTGCAGCCTGGCGCGCGATTTGGGAGGTTCCACAGCACCATGGGAATATGCGATATCAGCTGACGCGTTGATCCGGAGCGCCTTGTGGAGTTGATCATCATCGGTGGCGGCATCGGCGGACTGACGCTGGCGCTTGCCGCCCACGCCGCGAAGGCCGCCGCCCGCATCCGGGTGTTCGAGGCCGCTCCCGATATCCGCCCGCTCGGGGTCGGGATCAATCTCGGCCCCCATGCCGTGAAAGAGCTGAGCCACCTCGGGCTCCAGCCCGCGCTCGCCGCGGTCGCCTGCCAGCCGCAGGACTACGCGTTCTTCACCCGCCACGGCCAGCTCGTCTACCGCGAGCCATGGGGACTCGCGGCCGGACACCAATGGCCGCATTTTTCCATTCATCGCGCCGACCTGCACCAGGTCCTCCTGGATGCCGTGCGCGAGCGGCTCGGGCCGCAAAACTTCATCACCGGCCATCGCTGCATCGGCATCGAGCAAAGCGATGCGACCGTCACGGCGCGCTTCGTCGCCGCCGACGGCACGGCGCTGGGGCCGCACCAGGGCAACGTGCTGGTGGCGTGCGACGGCATCCATTCGGTGGTGCGGGCGCAGTTCTACCCGGACGAAGGCCCGTTCGCGTATCGCGGCATCAACATGTGGCGCGGCGTCACGCGGCGAAAGCCGTACCTGACCGGCCGCAGCATCGCGCGCATCGGGGCACGGCATTCGACCCTGATCATCTATCCCATCCGCGAGAATATCGACGCCGCGGGAAACCAGCTGATCAATTGGGTGGCGGAGATCGAGCGCGACGTCGCCGTGCCGGTCGACTGGAACAAGCCGGGGCGGCTGGAAGACTTCTATCCCGTCTACCAGGACTGGAGCTTCGACTGGCTCGACGTGCCGGCGATGATGCGCAACGCCGATGCGATCTTCTCCTACCCGATGGTCGATCGCGACCCGCTCGAACGCTGGACCTTCGGCCGCGTCACGCTGCTGGGCGACGCCGCCCATCCCATGTATCCGCAGGGCGGCAATGGCGGCGCGCAGGCGATCATCGATGCCGCCACGCTGGCGCGGCTTCTCGTGAGCGAGGGCGACGCGACCGCGGCCCTCAAAGCTTATGAAGCCGCGCGGCTGCCGCCCACAAGCCGTATCGTGCTGCAGAACCGCTCGGCGCCGCCGAACGTCATCGTCGACACGGTCGAGCAGCGCACCGGCGGACAACGCTTCGACAAGCTCGAAGACGTCATCAGCCAAGACGAATTGCGGGCGATCTTCGAGCGCTATCAGAAGGTCGCCGGCTATCATGTTCAACAGGTCGGACGTGCACAGGGGTGAATCATGGCAGATACGTTGCCTTCGCTGAAGCTGACATCGGACGGCGCAATGAAGCTGCTCAATGCCGCGATGGCGAAGGCGAAGGAGATGGGCGTGCCGCAATGCATCTCCATCGTCGACAGCGGCGGCCATCTGCTGGCATTCGCCCGCATGGACGGCGCCTTCTCGCAGTCGATCGACACGTCGCTGATGAAGGCGATGACCGCCGCCTCCTATGGCATCCCGACCGGTGATATCGCGGCCGGCATCGACCTCAAGCTCGCCATCGCCACCCAAGGCAAGCGCATCAACCTGCCGGGCGGCCTGCCGATCATCGTCGACGGCCACGTCATCGGCGGCATCGGCGTGGGATCAGGCACCGGCGAGCAGGACAAGCAGGTGGCGAACGCCGCGCTCCGCGCGTTGTCCGGCGCACGCACGTTTTGAGCATCGAGACGCCGCCTATCGAGCGCTGCCCTTCAACGCTCGCTCGACCTGCGCCAATAGCGGCGCGACGTCGTGGTCGAGATAATAGGAGGCGCCGACCCGCACCGGGTCGCCGGCATAGTAGCGCTCGTATTGCAGCATGCGCTGGCCGAATTGCGTGCCGGTGGCGTCCCACGCGAGCTTGGAGAGCTGAATGCGTTTGTCGGCATCGACGCCGGCACCGCGATAGTAGCGCGCGATATCGGGCCCG
>DASSJW010000728.1:0-3526 GCA_035690995.1 Xanthobacteraceae bacterium | reverse complement strand
CGCTGCGTTACGGCTCGCAGGCGGTGGGCGGCGTGGTCGAGGCCACCAACAATCGCATTCCCTTCGCGGCGCCGGTGGGCGGCTGGCAGACCCAGTTGCAGGGCGCCACCACCACGGTCGACCGCGGTCTCGAAGGCGGCGCCTTGTTCGATGCCGGCACGCGTGACTTCGCCTTTCACTCCGACTTTTACGGCCGCCATGCCGGCGACTATTTCGTGCCGAGCTACCCTTATCTTTTCCCACCCGAACCCGCGCCCCCCTTCAATGGCAAGCAGCCGAACTCCGGCCTGCATTCCGAGGGCCAGGCGGTCGGTGGCTCCTACCTGTTCGACGGCGGCTATGTCGGCGCCGCGATCGCCCGCTTCACCAGCGTCTATCGCATTCCCACCCTGGAAGGGGCCCAGAACAATGGGCGCATCGACCTCCAGCAGACCAAGATCACCAGCAAAGGTGAGTTTCGCCCGCAGTCCTCCGCCATCGATGTCGTGCGCTTCTGGCTCGGTGCGGTCGAATATCATCACGACGAGCTGGGATTTGACGAAGCCGGCCAGGATGGAATTCGGGCGACGTTCAACAACCACGCCCAGGAAGCTAAGGCCGAAATCAAGTTCATGCCGCTGGCCACGCCGCTCGGCTCCCTGATCAGCGCCATCGGCACGCAGTTCGATCACCAGCAGATCGACACCGCCGGCGATGCCGGCAACCTGCTCGGCTCGGCGCGGACCAATCGCGGCGCCGCCTATTTCTTCAACGAATTCTGGCTGACCGATACGCTGCGTACGCTGTTGGCCGGCCGCATCGAGACGGTTCGTCTCGACGGGACGGCCGGCATCTTCCCGTCGGCCCTGGTGCCGCCGCCGGACAATCCCGATCTTGTGCCGCAATCGCTCGGCTTCATGCCCAAGAGCATCAGCTTCAGCGTGCTCAGGGACCTGCCCTCATGGATGGTCGCCAGCGCCACCGTGCAGCGCATCGAGCGGGCGCCCACCGCGCTCGAGCTGTTCGCCCATGGCGCTCACGATTCGCCCGGCACATTCGAGATCGGCAATCCCGGCCTGAAGATCGAGACCGCCAACACCGCCGAGCTCGGCCTCAAGCGCACGGACGGTGCGTTCCGCTTCGACGCCAAGGCCTACTATACCAGGTACGACAACTTCATCTTCCGGCAGGCGACCGGCATTCTGTGCGGCGAGGATTTCGCAAGCTGCGGAACCGGCACCGAGTTCATCCAGACCCTCTATGCCCAGCGCGACGCTATCTTCCGCGGCGGCGAGATTGCATGGCAGTGGGATCTGATGCCGGTCGCGACCGGCATTTTCGGCGTCGACGGCCAGTACGACTTCGTGCGCGCAACCTTTACGGACGGCAGCAACGTTCCGCGCATGCCGCCGATGCGGCTCGGCGGCGGCACCTATTGGCGCAACGACAACTGGTTCGTGCGCATGGGACTCTTGCATGCCTTCGGACAGAGCGACCTCGGCCTGAACGACACCCCCACGTCGGGCTACAACCTGCTCAAGATGGAGATCAGCAACAAGCAATACTGGAGAGATTCGCCGTGGGGCGCCGCCGAGATCACCACCGGTCTCGTCGGAGACAATCTGCTCGACGTCGATGTGCGCAACTCCGTGCAATTCCACAAGGATGAGATCCTGATGCCGGGTCGCAGCATCAAGTTTTTCATGAACGCCAAGTTCGGCGGCGCGCCGCCGGTCAACAAGGGAGGCTACTACAAGGCGCCCACCGGCTTCGGTGCGCCGATCTACAGGCCCTTGATTGGCTCGGCATGGACCTGGGCCGGCTTCTACGTCGGCGGCAGCATCGGGTACGGCTGGGGCAAATCCAACACCGACACCGCCTTCAGCGATCCCGCAACTGCAGGCCAACTGTTTGCCACCAACGGTTCTCGCAAGCTTGACGGGGCGATTGGTGGCGCCCAGGGCGGTTACAACTGGGTCGCCGGCAATCTTCTCGCCGGCGTCGAGGCGGATCTGAACTACGCCGGCCAGCGCGCACGCCTGGGGGCCGCGTGTCCAGGCGAGCTGTGCAACCCGGCGCTGGTCGGAATTGTCGGCGACCCGTCGGTGCTGGCGATTTCAGAGCAGGGTCAGAAACTGGAGTGGTTCGCGACCTTGCGCGGTCGGCTCGGCGCAACCGTCACGCCCGGTGCCCTCGCTTATGTCACGGGCGGCCTTGCCGTGGGCGAGATCATGACCGCCGGCACCGTGTTCGGCTTCGACGGTGACGGCAATCCGGTCAACACCAGCGTCAGCAGCCACAACACTAAGGCGGGCTGGACGGTCGGTGGCGGCATTGAGGGCCGCCTCACCGGCAATTGGACCGCCAAGCTCGAATACCTCTACCTCGATCTCGGCACGGTCTCGACCGTGCCGGCGCCCGCGATGAATGCGACGGTTGCGACCGCGTTCAATTCGCGCGTCACCGACAACGTCGTGCGCGTGGGCGTCAACTACAAGTTCAATCCCAATCAGATCTGGGCAAACGACTGATCGACGACGAAAGAAGGAAATCATGCCGCGGTGGCCGATGAAGGCATTCTCCATCCGTGAACACCATCGGCAGGGCCCGACCGCGGGCATGACCTGCCATCCTCTTCCTGCCGATTTCAGGCCAGCATTTCCCGCACCAATGGAATCACCTTGCTGCCGTAGAGCTCAATGCTTCGCAGGAGCTTCGCGTGCGACAGTGACCCGGCGCTATATTTCATGTCGAAGCGCGCGACATCGAGAGCCTTCACGGTTGCAACGATCTTTCGCGCGACTGTCTCCGGCGCGCCAACATAGAGCGAGCCGTGATCGGCTTCCCGGTCGAACTCCGCCCGTCCCATTGGCGGCCAGCCGCGCTCGGCGCCGATCCGGTCGCGCATCCGCTTGTAGTCGGGCCACAGTTCCTCGCGCCCCTGCTCATCGGTGTCCGCCAGATAGCCGGGCGAGTGCACGCCAATGGGCTGCATGGACTTGCCGAGCTCTTTCAAGGCGCGCTGGTAAAGATCGACATAGGGCCTGAACCGCTTGGGATCGCCGCCGATGATGGCCAGCATCAGCGGCATGTCGTATCGCGCGGCGCGGACTACGGATTCCGGGCTGCCACCGACGCCGATCCAGGTCTTTAGCAACCCTGCCTCGATCGGCGGGAACACACGCTGGTCGACGAGGCCGGGCCGCGTATTGCCGCGCCAGGTCACGTTCTCCTGCCGCAACAGCGCCGCGAATAAAGCGAGCTTTTCTTCAAACAGCTCCTCGTACTGACTGAGCTCGTATCCGAACAAGGGGAAAGACTCGGTGAACGAGCCACGACCGAGGATGACTTCCGCGCGTCCGCTTGATGCGGCATCTAGGGTTGCAAATCGCTGAAAGACGCGAATCGGATCGTCCGAGCTGAGCACGGTCACGGCCGAGCCGAGACGAATCCGGCTGGTGCGGCCCGCGATCGCCGCGAGCACCACTTCCGGCGCGGACACCGCAAAGTCGGCCCGGTGATGCTCGCCGACGCCGAAGAAATCGAC